>JBKJTD010000359.1:0-19405 GCA_046590915.1 Vicinamibacterales bacterium | reverse complement strand
CGATGTGCCGTTGCGAATCAGTGCCCTGTGAAAAGGTCAGCGCCCCCATACGAGGTCGCCGGTGTCAGGAGGGATCCGCACGCTGTGAGACATCCGCCCGGCGGTACGAGCCTTGCTGTAAAAGCGTGCAGAGGTTTCGCACAGTGTCCAACAGAATTATCGGCATTGGTGTGATGGTCGCTGGATTTGCGGCAAGCGCGGCCGTGGCCACCTCCTTGGCCGGACCCGAGCTGGAGTCGGTAACGACTCCGGGGGCTCCCGTTTCACGTCCGTTTGAGCCGGACGTTCAGGCACCTGACGCTACATTCGCATCTTCGCGGCGAACCAGGCCCGCAGCCACGCCGAGCCCGGCGCGGACGCCACACCTCGTGTCCCGAGTGGGAGAGATAGCCCCCGTCAGCGCGCGATCCGTTGCGTTTGATCCGCCAAAGGGCGTTGATCTGCCAAAGAACGGGGATTTGCCAAAGACCGGGCAGCCCCCGATCGACCCGCCCAAATACGTGCCCGATCCGATCGCCGTTGCGCAGACACCCGCCCCTGCGGTGAATCCGGAATCCGAGCTTGCTGAGTTGACCGTGGAGCGCCACTCGGTGATCGGTATTCGGCTCGACTACGCGGTGTCCTCGCGCACGACTCGAGTGGAGGACCGCATCTCAGCGACGGTCAGTCGCGATGTGACGGTGGAGGGTCGGGTGGCCATTCCGGAAGGGGCGCGTCTGGAAGGCACGATCACTGGTGTGGATCGCGGTGGAAAGTTCCGCGAACGGCCGCGCCTCAGCTTGCAGTTCGACACGATGATCCTCACCGACGGCACGCGGATGTCCATCAAGACAGACGCCATCGTCCGTGAGGGCGACTCGCCGTCGGCCGATGCCGCGGCCAAAGTTGGCACCGGCACGGGCGCGGGTGCGATTCTCGGCTCCGTGCTCGGCGGCAAAAAGGGCGCGGTCATTGTCGGTGTCACCGGTGCGGCCGCCGGAACCGCCACCGTGATGTCCGGCGATGGCCACGAAACCGCACTCAAATCCGGCGCGCCGCTGACTGTGCGCCTCACAGACGAGATCGTCGTCCTCGTCCGAAAGCAGTAACAGAGGCCTATAATCGGCCCATGCCCCTTGTTGCTGTGCTCACACTTGCGGTGGCTGTTGTTGCGGGTTCGCAATTACAGAAGGAAACAATAGACGGCGTTCGCAACTACACCAAAGTCGACGCGACGATTGGATGCGCCGGTGCGACCAATCCGAAGGCGATGGCGGTGCTCAAGGAGCGGGGCTACAAAGCCGTGCTCAATCTGCGCGAGGCCACCGAAGAGGGCGCGCTGATTCCGGAATCCAAGGCTGCGGCGGAAGCGGCGGGCCTGGCCTTCATTCATGTCCCGTTCAAGGGCTCGGCACCTGAAGACGCGGTGGCGGACGAGTTTCTGAAGGTCGTCGCCAACACCACCCATCAGCCGCTCTTCATCAACTGCGGATCGGCCAACCGCGTCGGCGCCATGTGGCTCATCAAGCGCATGGTCATCGACAAGTGGGGGCAGGACAAGGCCGTCGAAGAAGCGAAGGCGATAGGACTGACCAGCGCCGCGCTCGAGAAGTGGGCGCTCGACTACGTGGCGAAGCGGCGGTAGCCGTGGCGCCTCAGTGGGAGACGCCCAAGCTGGGCGACATGCCGGTCGCCGAATTCCGCGCGCACGCCCACACACTCGCCGACTGGGCGGCGGGATATCTTGAACAGATCGAAACACATGCGGTCCTGTCGAAGGTAAAACCCGGTGACATCCGCGGCGCGCTCCCAACTGAAGCGCCGGAACTACCCGAGCCGTTCACCGATTTGATCGCGGATCTCGATCGCCTGATCGTGCCAGGTGCGACGCATTGGAATCACCCCGGCTTTTTTGCGTACTTCGCGATCACCGGCAGTGCGCCCGCGGTCTTGATGGACCTGGTGTCGTCCACACTCAATCAGCAGGCGATGCTGTGGCGCACGTCGCCGGCCGCAACTGAACTCGAGGAAGTGACGCTGCGCTGGCTCGCCCAACTGATGCACCTGCCGTCGGATGTGGAAGGCGTGATCTACGACACCGCGTCGATCTCCACGTTGCATGCGTTGGCTGCAGCGCGTGAAGTGGCGATTCCTGACGTGCGCACGCTCGGACTGGCCGGCCGCAACCTGCCGCCCCTGCGCATCTACTGCTCCGAGCACGCGCACTCTTCGGTGGACAAGGCCGTGATTGCCCTCGGTCTGGGGCATCAGTCACTGCGTCGCATTCCCGCCGACAAGAACTTCAGCATGCGCACGGATCTGCTCGATGCAGCCGTGACCCAGGATCGCGCAGCCGGACACCTGCCGGTCGCCGTCGTCGCATCCGTGGGGACAACCTCCAGCACGAGCGTTGATGATGTGGCAGGCGTCGCGGACGTCTGTGCGCGTGAACACATGTGGCTCCATGTGGACGCGGCATACGCGGGGGTCATGGCGATGGTGCCCGAGTTCGAATGGATGCGCGCCGGCTTTGACCGCGCCGACTCCCTCGTCGTCAATCCCCACAAGTGGCTCTTCACGCCCTTTGACCTCAGCGTGCTGTTCACGCGCAGGATGGACGTCATCCGACAGGCGTTTTCGCTGACGCCCGAGTACCTCAAGACATCCGAGGCCAGCACGGTCAAGAACCTGATGGATACCGGCATCCAGCTCGGACGCCGGTTCCGATCACTCAAGTTGTGGGCCGTGCTTCGGTACTTCGGCGCGGAGGGTATCCGCGACCGTCTGCGCGAACATGTCCGTCTGGCCCAGCTCTTCGCCTCGTGGGTCGACGCCGATCCCGACTGGGAACGTGTCGCCCCGGTTCCCTTCAGCGTCGTGTGCTTCCGGCTCAACCCACGTGACCACACAGGCTCCCAGGCTGAGCTCGACGCCTTGAACCAGCGTGTGCTCGAAGCCGTCAATAAGTCGGGCGACGTGTTCCTGTCCCATACGGCCCTCGATGGGCGGATCGTGCTTCGCCTGGCGGTGGGCAATATCCGCACCGAAGAACGACACGTGCGACGAGCGTGGGAGTTGTTGACCGAGGCAGGGAGGGCGCGATCGTGATTGAGGCCGTCATCGAGACCATCTTCGACACCGGCTGTCGAACTGGAATCAGCGGATTGCGCAGTAGCTGAGTAATGACCGCTGCAGACTTCCGCCAAATGGCGCTCGCGATAAAGGGCGTGACCGAAGGCGCACACCAGGGCCACCCGGACTTCCGCGCCCATGGGCGGGTGGTGGCGTCGTTGCGCGCCACCGGCGAGCGAGGGATGGTAAAACTCGCCTCCGAAGATCAAGCCACCCTGATCAGTGAACATCCCGCGGTCTTCGAGGCTGAGGCTGGTGCCTGGGGCGATCAGGGATACACGCGAGTCTGGTTGGCGGAGGCCGACGCGGAGTCTGTAGGCTGGGCGCTCACGCGCGCATGCGCGGCCACAAAGCAGCGGAAGCCGCAGCCAAAAATGAAGCTGAACTTTCAGCAGCGAGATTGAACGCAGGGGGTCAGGATATTCAACCCCATGTTGAATGCCTCAGACACCAGTCTCGCGCCACAACTCCCGCCACGTCACACCCTCATCGTCTGTCGTCAGCGCGACGGCTCCGTGTTGAGGCATCGGTGCGCTGGCAGGCGCGAGCAGTCGCAACAGCGCGGGCAGGTGTGGCCAGTGGCCCACGATCGCAAGATCGGACGACTCCCGCTGAATCGCGATCACGGCCGTCTCCGGCGCATCATCTGGTGATACACCCTTGACCATCGTGAACGACGCAAACGGTGCACATCCCTGAAGGAAGGCGTGGCCCGTCTGTCGTCCGCGCAACTTTCCACTGTGCCAGATCTTCGCGGGCACCAAGCCACGCAGCTTCACGAGTTCTGCCAGACGCAACGCGTGTTGATGGCCCGCCTCGGTGAGTGGACGCTGAGGATCCTCGTAGGGCGAGGTCGCCTCGGCGTGATGAATCAGCAGCAGTGTCATCCCAGGTGCGCGAGTACGTCTTTGCGAATCGCCGCGGGAGTATCCACCGAACCGTACCGCTTCACCACGCGGCCCTCGGCGTCAACCAGGAACTTGGTGAAGTTCCACTTGATGGCCTCAATGCCAAGGATGCCCGGCTTCTCCGCCGAGAGCCACTGGAAGAGCGGATGCCCGCCGATCCCCTTGATCGTAATCTTCTCGAACATCGGGAACGTGATGCCGAACGTGGTTTCACAGAACGCGCGAATATCGTCGTTGATCGCCGGCTCCTGGCCGCCGAAATCGTCACAGGGAAATCCAAGCACGACGAGGTTCTGATCCTTGAACTCCTTGTAGAGCGCCTCCAAGCCCTCGTACTGCGGCGTGTATCCGCATTCACTCGCGGTATTGACGACAAGCAGTGTCTTGCCGCGATACTCGCCCATCTTCTGGACCGTCCCGTCGATGCGGGTCACGTCGATCTCGTACAGCTCGGACACCTATTTCACCCCGCCCTGGTGCAGCCGCGCCAACAGCACGGCTGCGCGCTTGGTCTGCGATGGCAACGTGCGCATGTCCGCGGTTTCGTGCACCGTGTGGCCACCGCCTCCCATCAGGCCGACGCCGTCAAGAATCATTGGCACGTAGCTGGACACGAACGATACGTCCGCCGCCCCGGCCTTGTCGGGATCGACGGCGATGACCTTCCCGGCGCCGACATCCAGACTGGCCTGGTTGTAGAGCCCCAGCAGTCGTTCGTTGCCCGGAGACGGCGCGAGTGGCGGATATCCGTCATCAAACGTAATCGACGCGCTGGTCTGAGGCAGGTTCGCCGCGACAATGGCTTCCATCGCCTTCTTGGCCTCAGCGAACTGTTCCGGCGTCAGTGCACGAAGATCGCCATTGACGACCATCTCTTCGGCGATCACGTTCGTCTTGCCAAACGCCGTGCCCCGTGCGGCTGCGTTGTCGAACGCCACCGTCGTCCCACCGAGGAGCACCCCTGGGTTGAACGTGAGATGGCGCTGGCCCGCGAGCTTCTCGCGGAAGGAGTTCAAGATACGCGCCGCTTCGAACGCGGCGCCGTAGCCGTTCTCGGCGTTGAAGATCTGCGAGGAGTGAGCCGGTCGTCCCTTTACCGTCAGCGTCCAGTTGGTCGTGCCTCGGCGCGCAATGACTGCCGTCGCCGGATTCCCGGCGCCGTCTTCAAATCCGATCGCAATGTCCGCACCCTTCGCCGCATTCACCAGCGCCTCACGCGACATCGTCAGCGGCCGCCCCGCCGCTTCTTCGTCGCCGGTCATGACAACGATGATGTTCATGGATTTGAGCAGGCCTGCACTCTGTAGTGCCTTGAGGGCCTGCACGATGATGACGTTGCCGCCCTTCATGTCGGTCACGCCCGGCCCTTTGGCTGCGGAGTCGCTGACGCGGTCGTATTTCTGAAACGGGCTGTCGGGTTCAAAGACGGTATCGAGGTGCCCGATCAGCAGGATGCGTGGGCCCTGGCCCGGGTGGTCCGCAACCAGGTGTCCCGCGCGCTGAAACGGCGCGCCGTCCACCCATGTGGTTGTGAAGCCGAGCGCGTCAAATTCCGCACGGAAGAGTTGGCCAACCTCCTGCACGCCCTTGAAGTTCTGGGTGCCGCTATTGATGTTGACTGACTTTTCGAGGAGCGCGATTGCCGACGCGTTGTTCGCGTCGATGAACGTCACCATCGTCCGTTCTTCAGACGACAGCTTACCGGACTGGGACAACACCGACATGACCAACACGGGGATCAGGAACTTGGACAGCATGGAGTGATCCTATCCCGGCAAGAGCTATTCACGCGGAGACACAGAGGCGCGGAGGAGGGCAGGTTGGCCGCTACCATCGATAGGTGGTCGCCGCTGCCTGTGTCGCTACGTCCAGGCGCAACTGCTCGGCCACGGCCCGCGACAGGTACGGCACGTCGATGGCGTGTGCGCCTGCGCCAGCGGTATCCACCGAGACCGAGGCCATCTGCCATCGACGGTCAAACGGCGACTCCTGCAGGGCCACGGCCTGCACCTTGGGCACGGGCACAATCGTCACCGCCTTCCACAACCAGCCACTACGGAAGTAGATGGCGTCTTCCGTGCGCGCCCAGCCGAGGTTCTTCACGTACTGCGAGGCGCCAATCACGCCCCAGAGGCAGAACAGGGCCGTGGCCGCTGCTGCCCAGTACCACGGCAGCCAATAGCCGGTGATCGCGCCCATCACGAGCGCAAAATAGATGGCGAGCCGGATGCGTCGCTGTGCGGCGAGGGAGTCGGCCGGCATCCAGTCGACTTCATTCAACCGGACGTCCGGCAACAAGCCCTGCACGAAGTCGGCGACCCGCTCCGCAGCGATGATCGGCGCCACCCACTCGCGGTCGGTGACGTTGGCCGCCTGTCCACCGCCGCCGGCCGTTTCCAGCCGTATGGACGCACGACGCGCGAGCAACTGGCCGGGACTTCGGACGATTTTCACCGCCTGCACTCGTCGAAGCGGCACAGTGCCGGTCACCCGGGTGAGCGCGCCGTACTCGGTGACCAACTCCTCCCCGCGACGCGTGAGCGTGAACCCGTGCAGTCGTACGGCCGCCCAGACGACCGAGAGAATCGGCGACACCACAAACAGGCCTACTGCGATGGCCGCCACGACGGTCCACGGCGTCTGTGTGAATGACTGCAGCGACTCGATCCTGTCAATGAACCTTTCGACAAACCCGGATTCCCAGACCAGCGCAGACCCGGCACCGATCACCACCCACCCGCGATTGTCGAGCAAGCCCGACAACGCGGTTTCACGCAAGGGCAGGTGCAGGATCGTCTCGCCAACGGGAAGCGGGGCGACTTCGACAGACTCGAGCGAATCGGGCGCCGCATCAGCATCAGCCGGGACCACGCCCGCTGCCGCGCGTTTCCCTTCAAACACCCGCGCACGCATCTCTTCCAGCGCCTCAAACGGCAACACACTCAGCGTGGCTTCAACTTCCCCACCTGTGCCGGTCTGCACCTTGACGTCCACCACCTTGAAGAAACGATGAAAGACGTTCTGCTTCGCGTCCACACTCTGAATGCGCGCGTAGGGGATGTGTCGCTCATTCTTGAAGACGATCCCCGTGCGGACCACAAGCTCAGTCTCGGCATACCGGTATGTCGAGAACCAGTAGCGCGAGGCGGCGATGAGCACGCTGGGAATCATGAAAATGAGAAACCAGCTCTGCATGTCGCCACCGCGGGACCGCGCGGTGACACTCGCGAACAGGATCGGCGCGATGAAGTTCCGGAGCTCGCCACCCAGGGCAAAGAGCACCGTCAGCGGATGGAAGCGGCGTTCAGACGGCATCACGCCCGTCGCGCGGCAGCAGTTGGTCCCGAAGACTCAGTGCATCCTCACGACTCAGCCCGGCAAGCCCCACACGCGCGTGTTCGGTGCCGGCTGTGTGCACGATGAGCGTGCTCAAACCGTGACTGCGCTCAAGCGGCCCCTGCGACACGTCCGTGTGCTGCACACGCGACCGCGGCACGTTGATGATGCTCCGCCACACCACGCCGCGCCTGATCTCCAACCCCTCATCATCCAACCGATAGGAGGCGTGTCGATAGAAGATGCCGGGCCAGCGCCACATCCACAGGGCCAGGGCCGCAGTCCCGACAAGCCAGACTCCGGCCACGAAGAACATGACCCGCCAGCCTGGTCGCGTGGTCCAGCCAAGAATGCCAAGCACGACGAACGCGCCGACCGACATGCACGCGGCGAAGATGAGGCCGGTGATCCGGCGAACGTTGATGATGCGTGGATCGAGCGGAGTCACGGTCCCTCCATTGTCCCACTGACCCACGGTGAATAGTCCGGAGCGTTTTGGGGGATTTCCCCCTTTTTGCAGGCTTTTGGGTGTCGATACCCCCATGGGCAGCCCTCGGCGTTCGGGCATGACTTTCGCACCATGTGAATCCATGTCCCGCCCATGGATCACCGTTGACGGCAACGAAGCCGTCGCCCTCGTGGCCCACCGCACCAATGAAGTCATCGCCATCTACCCCATCACCCCGTCGTCGGGCATGGGCGAGTTGTCGGACGAGTGGTCGTCAAAAGGCAAGACCAACATCTGGGGCCAGATGCCGACGGTCGTCGAAATGCAGTCGGAAGGCGGAGCGGCCGGCGCGGTCCACGGCGCCTTGCAGGCGGGCGCCTTGGCGACCACGTTTACGGCCAGTCAGGGCCTGCTCCTGATGATCCCGAATCTGTACAAGATCGTCGGCGAGCTGACTCCGTTCACGATTCACGTCACGGCCCGCACCATTGCGACGCATGCGCTGTCGATCTTCGGCGATCATTCCGACGTCATGGCCTGCCGTCCGACCGGCATTGCCATGTTGTCCTCGCATACGGTGCAGGAGGCTCACGACTTCGCGTGTATCGCACAGGCGGCCACGCTGGCATCGCGCATCCCCGTCATGCACTTTTTTGACGGATTCCGCACCTCACACGAAGTCTCCCGCATCGAGGCGTTGTCGGACGATGACCTGCGGGCAATGTTGCCGGACTCGCACATTGCCGAAATGCGCCAGCGGGCGTTGTCACCCGACCACCCGGTCCTGCGGGGTACAGCCCAGAACCCGGACGTCTTCTTCCAGGCGCGCGAGGCCGCCAATCTGACCCATGCGGCCTTCCCTGGGCATATGCAGGACGCCATGGACCGTTTTGCCGCGATCATCGGCCGGCAGTATCACCTGTTCGACTACGTCGGCCACCCGGAGGCCGAACGTGTGGTCATCATCATGGGTTCAGGCGCCGAGACCGTGGAAACCGTGGTTGAGGACCTGGTCGCGCGTGGTGAACGTGTGGGTGTGATCAAAGTGCGTCTGTTCAGACCCTTTGCCGTGGATGCCTTTATCCATGCGCTGCCGGCGTCCGTGAAGGCCATTGCCGTCATGGACCGCACCAAAGAACCGGGCGCCATTGGCGATCCCCTCTTTCTTGATGTCGTGGCCGCGCTCAACGAGGATGGCCGCCTGCATCCAAAGGTCATTGGCGGGCGATACGGGCTGGCATCGAAGGAATTTACGCCTGCGATGGCCAAAGCGGTCTTCGACGAACTCGCGGCTCCGAGACCGAAGCATCACTTCACCGTGGGCATCATTGACGACGTCACTGGATTGTCGTTGAAGGTGGATAACGACTACTCGCTCGAACAGCCTGACGCAGTACGCGCGGTGTTCTTTGGACTTGGTGCCGACGGCACCGTGGGCGCCAACAAGAACTCGATCAAGATTATCGGTGAAGACACGCCGAACTTTGCGCAAGGCTACTTCGTGTACGACTCGAAGAAGTCGGGCGCGGTCACGATCTCTCATCTGCGATTTGGTCCGCGCCCCATCCGCGCGCCGTACCTGATTCGCAAGGCGAACTTCGTGGCGTGCCACCAGTTTGATTTTCTCGACAAATACAACGTGGCCGGATATCTCGAATCCGGCGCCGTCTTCCTGCTCAACGCGCCTGGCGACGCGTCACTCGTGTGGGACCAGTTGTCAGCCGATGTCCAGCAGGCGATCATCGACGCCCGGGCGCGGGTGTATGTGATCGATGCCTATTCCGTGGCCCGCGACACCGGGATGGGCAGCCGGATCAACACGATCATGCAGGTCTGCTTTTTCGCGATCTCTGGCGTGTTACCGAGAGACGAAGCGATCACACATATCAAGTCGGCGATTCAGAAGACCTACAGCAAACGCGGCGACGCGGTGGTGCAGGCGAACTTTGCCGCGGTCGATGCCACACTGGCGCATCTGCACCCGATTGAGGTGCCTGCCACAGTGACGGCGACGCGGCGGCCGGCACCGGTCGTGTCGCCGGACGCGCCTGATTTCATTCAACGGGTCACGGCGCGGATGCTGGCCAACGAAGGCGACCTGTTGCCCGTCAGCGCGTTCCCGATCGATGGGACGTGGCCGGTAGGCACGGCCAAATGGGAGAAACGGTCCATCGCCTCTGACATCCCTGTGTGGGACGCGGGCCTCTGCATCCAGTGCAACAAGTGCACACTGGTCTGCCCACACGCGGCGCTTCGCGTGAAGGTGGCAACACCCCACGCACTTGCCGGCCGCCCGGACACATTCAAGTCGATCCCGTACAAAGGCGGGGAATATGCCGGCATGGACTACATCATCCAGGTGGCGCCCGAAGACTGTACGGGGTGTTCGCTGTGTGTGATGGTGTGTCCGGCCAGAGACAAAGCCAATCCCAAACACAAGGCGCTTGAGTTGATGCCGCAACGTCCGATCCGCGACGCGGAGAGGGAGAACTACACGTTCTTCCTCGACCTGCCTGAAGTGGATCGCACCACGATCAAGCAGGACATCAAGAGCACACAATTCCTCGAGCCCTTGTTCGAGTATTCGGGTGCGTGTGCGGGCTGTGGTGAAACGCCGTACATCAAGCTGCTGACCCAGCTCTACGGCGATCACCTGCTGATCGCCAACGCCACGGGGTGTTCCTCCATCTACGGAGGCAACCTGCCGACCACGCCGTATACGGTCAACCGGGACGGCCGCGGTCCCGGATGGTCGAACTCGCTGTTTGAGGACAACGCGGAATTTGGACTCGGCATGCGCCTGGCGGCCGACGTGCAAGCGGACGAAGCGCATCGTCTGCTGACGGTGCTGCTGGATGCCGGCTGGGTCGATGCGGACCTGGCGAACGCCCTTCTCACAGCCGATCAGTCCACCGAAAAAAGCTTGGCGGATCAGCGTGCGCGTGTGGTCACCCTGAAAACGCATCTGAGCGGCCTCGGCAAACCGGAGGCGGAGCGTCTCCTGGTACTGGCTGATGCCCTCACCAAAAAGAGCGTCTGGATTGTTGGCGGTGACGGCTGGGCGTACGACATTGGCTACGGGGGGCTCGACCACGTGCTGGCGTCGGGCCGAAACGTGAACATCCTGGTGCTCGACACCGAGGTGTATTCCAACACTGGCGGTCAGCAGTCAAAAGCCACTCCCATGGGGGCGTCGGCCAAGTTTGCCGCGTCCGGCAAGGCGACCAACAAGAAGGACCTCGCACTGATGGCGATGGCCTACGGATCGGTGTACGTCGCCCGTGTCGCGTTTGGCGCGAAGGATGCGCAGACCGTGAAGGCGTTTCAGGAGGCCGAAGCCCATACCGGGCCATCGCTCATCATCGCGTTCAGTCACTGCATCGCCCACGGCTACGACCTGGCGTACGGACTCGACCAGCAGAAACTCGCGGTCGAAACCGGTTACTGGCCGCTCTTCCGGTTTGACCCACGGCGAGCCGCCGCTGGCGAGAGTGCCCTGGTCCTGGATTCTGGTGCACCCAAAGGCGACCTCGGACGCTACATGCGCAACGAATCGCGATTCCGCATGGTGGAGCAGATGTATCCCGACAGGTATAAGGAGTTGCTCGCCGGGGCGCAGCTCCACGCGCAACACCGGTTTGCGTTGTACGAACAGATGGCGGCGTCACACACGCCGAAGCCCGACACCAAGTGAGGATGCGACCATGATGAATCTTTCAACCACGTACCTCGGGTTCCAGCTTGCGCATCCACTGGTGCCCGGCGCGTCGCCACTGGGATGGGATCTCTCGATGATTCGGCGGCTCGAAGACGCCGGCGCACCAGCCATCATCCTTCCGTCCCTCTTCGAGGAACAAATCGAGGCCGATGCGCTCGGCACGAGGCATCACATGGATGTGCACGAGGGCGTGCACGCGGAAGCGTTGTCGTATTTCTCCCTGGCCGATGACTTCGTGATGGGACCGGAGCGCTATCTGGAGCATGTGCACCGGGTGAAGGCGGCCGTCGGCGTCCCGGTGATCGGTTCGCTCAACGGCACCTCAGTCGCGGGCTGGCTCGCCTATGCTCGACTGATTCAGGATGCCGGCGCCGATGCGCTCGAGCTCAACTTCTACCATGTCGCGACCGACCCGCATGAGAGTTCAGCCGACGTCGAACAACGCGTGATCGACATCGTGGCCTCCATCAAAGACACGGTACGGATTCCGGTGGCCGTGAAGTTGTCGCCGTTTTTTTCGTCCGTGTCCCATCTGGCGCGGCGCCTTGATGAGGCCCGCGCGGACGGGCTTGTGCTGTTCAACAGGTTCTATCAACCGGACATCGATCCGGACGCCCTGAGCGCGGTGCCGCGGCTCCACCTGTCCGATCCTCACGAGTTGCTGCTTCGGTTGCGGTGGCTCGCCATCCTCTCAGGCAGGGTTCGCGCGTCACTGGCAGCGACCGGCGGAGCACACTCCGCCCTCGACGCGCTCAAAGCCGTGATGGCCGGCGCCCATTCCGTGCAAATGGTGGCCGCGCTCCTGATCCACGGCCCGGAACACCTGCGACTGGTGCGCCGTGACCTCGCGAAGCTTCTCGCGGAACGCGACTACGAGTCGCTCCAGCAGGCACAGGGCAGCATGAGCCTCGAACGTTGTCCCGACCCGGACGCATTTGAACGCGGCAACTACATGAAGATCCTGCACACCTGGCGTGTGCGGTAGAGCGGCGGGCCGTCAGCGGCCGACGCCGAGTTTTTCGATCTTGCGCGTCTGCATGTTGTAGACATCGCCAGCCGACAACACGGAATACGGCTTCTCCCACGGTTCGTACAACCGTGTGTTGTCGTGCACAGCCACCTTCCACTTGCCGAGCACTTCGAACGTGTCTCCAGTGACCACAATCGCGGTACCTTCGGAGAGGCCGATGCCAAGCAGCGTCGGGAACTTCGCAATGACGGGCGTCAGATCATCCCAGCGGTTGCGCGCGTTGATGTGCTGATCGATGGCGGTGCGCCGAAGGAACTCAAATCCCTTCTGGTGATGCTTCTCCTCCGTCATCACGATGTTGGGGCCCGACGTGTCGCCGCGGACCAGATACTCGCCCTGAATGGTTGCGCCGGCGGAGCTGCCCGCAATGACGCCACCGCGGTCCAGCACGTTGTGAAACTCCTTGTAGGTCAACGTTCCCGCATAGGAATCCACGATGTTCCATTGCCGGCCGCCGTTGAACCAGACCGCATCCGCATCTCGCAGGACCGACGCGAAGCTCTCCGTGTCAGCGACCTTTGGATCATGCGTGTGGAGCATCCTGACGTTCTTGATGCCTCGCTTCACCCACGACGCCACGATCTGCGTCTCGTCATACGGCCGCACCGTGCCGTCCGTGTTCTTGTTTCCACCGGCGGTCGGCACGATGACGAATTTCTTGTCCACGCCACCCGCGAGCGCGATGAACTTCTCCACGATCCCCGTCCCCTCGGTGGAGCCGCCACCGACGATGACAAGCGTGCCCTTGGGCGGCCCGTATTGTGGAGCCGACTGCGCCGACGACGACAGCGACAGGAGCACGCACGCAACGGCAACGACGATGGGCTTGAGTCTCATGCGGGCAATCCTACCGCGACAAGGGCACCTCTCCGTGTCTTCGCGCCTCCCTGTGATTACTGCTTTTGAACTTCGATCCAGATCTTGGTTTCCGCCAGTGCCGCCGCGACCGGGCCGGGGCCGGTGGACTGTGGAGTCAGACGGGCCTTGACGGCGGCCTCCGGTGTAATCGCGGCGAAAATGCCATCTTCGAAGACGTCGTGGTACCCGCGCCAGTCGTCGAGCGAGAGCGCCGAGAAATCACGGCCGGACTCGTACAGGTCGCGCACGATCTTTCCTGACACCTCATGGGCGGTGCGGAACGGCAACCCCCGGCCCACCAGGTAGTCAGCGACCTCGGTGGCCAGTAACAGGCCGGAGGCGGCCTGCCGCATCACCGCTGGACGCGGCGTCAGCGTGCGAACGACAGCGGTACACGTCATCAGGCATCCTGCCAGATCGTCCTCGGCAGCAAACGCGAGGGCCTTGTCCTCCTGGAGGTCCTTGTTGTACCCGAGCGGCAGCCCCTTCATTGTGGCCAGCCAGCCAGAGAGCACACCGATGGCGCGTCCGGCTTTGCCGCGGACGAGTTCCATCGGGTCGGGGTTCTTCTTCTGCGGCATGAGGCTCGACCCCGTGGCCACCTCATCAGCGAGTTCAAAAAATCCGAACTCCTCGCTTGTGAACAAGATGACGTCCTCAGCCAATCGGCTCAGGCGCGTCATGCACATCGCGCAGGCGTACATGAACGACGCAACAAAGTCGCGATCGCCGGACGTATCGATGCTGTTGAGCGTCACTCGGGAAAACCCGAGGGTCTCGGCCAGAAACTGCGTGTCGATGTTGTAGCTGGTGCCGGCGATCGCGCCGGACCCGAGCGGCATCACGTCCGCCTCGTGACGCGCCACTTCCAGCCGATCGAAGTCGCGCCGCAGCGCAGCGGCATACGACAACCACACATGCGCCACCAACACCGGCTGCGCGCGCCGCAAATGTGTATACGACGGCATCGTCGCCTCTCCGGCACGCTCGGCCTGCGCGACGAGTGACTCGACGACCGAGACAACCCTGCGTTGCAGGAGAGGAATGTGGCGGCGGAGATAGAGCCGGAAGTCGACCGAGACCTGCTCGTTGCGCGAACGGCCGGTGTGCAAGCGCTTGCCGGCGTCACCAATGCGTGCAACGAGTTCGCGCTCAACGAACGCGTGTACGTCCTCATCATCTGCGCGGTCGAGCAGTGACGGGTCGTCGTGCACGGCCGTCCGAACGGCGTCCAGACCAGAGACGATCGACTCGGTGTCGGCGGCCGACAGCACGCCCGCGCGGCCAAGCGCCAGGGCCCATGCGCGGCTTCCCGTGATGTCATCATCGATCAGACGCTTGTCGACCGGCAGCGATTTGCCGAAGTCGAAGACTTCCGCATTCGGCGCGTTGTCAAAACGACCACTCCACAAATTCGCCACGCTATTTCGCCTCGCCCATGAAGCAGGTCAACCGCACCACGCCGTCCTTGCCGTCAAGACGCTGCAGCGCCTGATGAATCAATGTCGACGCCGGCGCTTCCTCAATCGTGCGGGGGCGCACGCCAGGCACCGCAGGATGGTCGAGTCGGCCGACGCCATGTGCGCCCGCAATGGTGTCGAGCGACACGATGAGTTCAACCAGAGACATCGGGATGCCGTTCAAATGGGTGGGGAAACCAGCCTTGAAGGTCATCTCGACGACCGACGGTTCCTTCGCCCAGTCCTCGACACCACGCGTGACGGTGAAAAGGTCCGCCGGCGCCTCAATGCGGGGATCCTCAAGTACGTCGGCGGTCACCGAGCGTCCCCACAGGTTGCGCACTTCCATGATGTGTCGCGTCTTGGCGGACGGCACCGGAATGCCGCGTTCGCGGCCGTATTCCATGAGGGCCCCCACATCCATTCCCCACTCTCGCGCGGGTGCCACAATCGACCGGTCCGCGCCGGCGGCAATCAGCGCGGCCTCGAGGCCTGCAGCATCGGCCGCCGGGAAGGCACTGGCGTGCGCGATGGCTGTGGCCCCCTCGATGCGGGCGATCTCAACGAGATATTTCGCGATCAACGGCCGTGCGAGCGCGGCGGCACGCGGTTCGGTCAACGGCAGCGCCCATGCGGGAGCCACAGCCTCGCGCGCAAATTCATCGCGCACATCAATGACATGCGCGCGAGCCGCGCCAATGCCAAGCGCGCGGTCACGCACATCATTGAGGTCCCGACCTTGACCGAGATCCAGTGTGAGCGTCGCCACGTCGGCGCCACGCTCCTGCAACCATAACAACACCGCCGACGTGTAAAGGTCGCCCGAATAGGCCAGTAGTACGCGTTGTTCTGCCATTAATTCTTGATAACCTCGTTCCATCGCGTTTCAACAGCCGTTGCCGCCTGCGGCCCACGACACACAATCAGAATGGTGTCGTCGCCGGCGATCGTGCCGGCAATTTCTTCCAGCTTCACCCGATCAATGAGCACCGCCACACTCTGGGCCTGCCCAGGGTCGGTGCGAACAATCACCATCGCGTCCACCCGCTCCAGCCCGCGGACCGTAGTCCCGATCGCCTTCCGCAACTGCTCCTCGGTCGCCGGCGAACTCCGTTCAATGCCGGGCCGGACATAGGCCCCGTCGCCTGCGCGCTTGACCAGCCGAAGGTCCTTCAGGTCCCGCGAAATCGTTGCCTGAGTCGCTTCAATCCCCTTGGCGGCCAACCTGATCCGCAGTTCCTCCTGGGAAGCCACCGGCTCCCGGTCGATAACCTCGAGGATCTGAGACTGCCGCCAAGCCTTCATATGTATTCATCCATGCATGACCATTATACACATGACGCTGCATATGCGATCTACTTATGCATCGTATTTACATGCAGTATGTACTTGCAGCCACGATCCCAGCCGAGGTATATTTACCTACTAGAATGAATAAATATTCATCGCCTGTACGTGTCGCGATTGCGGGTGCCACCGGGTATGCGGGTCAGGAATTGTTGACGCTGCTTAACCGGCATCCGGAGGTGCACGTGACTGCGGCGATGTCATCGAGCCCTGATTCCTCGGCCCGGCCGATGCCGAGACTGGCGCGCACCTGGGATGGAAAAGTCGAGCCCCTCAACCACGCGAAGCTGACGGAAGCCTCGTTTGTGTTCCTGGCGGTTCCGGAAGCGGCGGCGGCCGACCTCGCACCACCCCTGCTTGAGGCTGGCGTCAAGGTCATCGATCTCTCGGGTGCGTTCCGCATCAAGGATCCGGCGCAGCGCGCCAAGTGGTATCCGGCGACGACGCTGCTGCCCGACGGTGTGGCGTATGGCCTGGTGGAGCACAATCGCTCGTCGATCGAGAGCGCGTCGCTGGTGGCGTGTCCGGGGTGTTATCCCACGGCCGCGTTGCTGGCGCTGACGCCGCTCATGAACGCAGGCCTGCTGGACCTGTCGCGCGATGTGATTGTGGACGCCAAGTCCGGCATTTCTGGCGCGGGACGAACGGCGAATGATCGTACCCACTTTTCCGAAAACCACGGATCGATGGCCGCCTACGGTGTGCTGGGCCATCGTCACGTGGCGGAAATGGAACAGGCGCTTGGGTGTGAAGTGACGTTTGTGCCGCATCTGGTGCCGCTTGATCGCGGGATCCTCGAGACCATTTACGTGCGCGTCAAGGAAGACGTCACGGCGGAAGCCATTGGCGAGTCGCTCGGATACGCCTACCAGCATGCGCCGTTTGTGCGTCTGACCGGCGACGCGTTGCCGGAGATCAAACACGTCGCGTGGACCAACTTCTGCGACATCGGCTGGAAGTTTGACGCAGCGTCACGCCGGCTGGTGATGGTGGTCTGCCTCGACAATCTGGTGAAGGGTGCCGCGGGTCAGGCGATTCAGAACTTCAATGTCATTTGCGGATTCGACGAACGGACGGGCCTGCGATGAATGGTCCTCTGGTGCTGAAACTGGGCGGCGAGTTGATTGAGACCGCAGTCGCGCGTGACGCGTTTGCCGCCATGGTCGCGCAGCTGCGCGCCACTCGTCCTGTGGCGATCGTGCACGGTGGGGGGCGCGCGATTGATGCCGAGCTCGATCGCCGGGGGATTGCCCCCAGAAAGGTTGACGGCCTGCGCATCACCGATGCCCCCACGCGTGACGCCGTCGTCGCCGTCCTTGCGGGCTCGGCCAATACGGATCTGGTAGCCGCGCTGGTGAGTGCGATGGTGCCGGCGGTGGGCCTGACCGGTGTGGACGCGGCGATGGCCGAGTCGCAGAAGGCGCCGGCGCTGCGCTCGACGTCAGGCGCGGATGTTGATCTGGGGCTTGTCGGCGATCCGGAAGAAGTGGATCCGGCGCTCGTCGAACTGCTGATGACATCCGGGTACGTGCCGGTGGTCGCCAGTCTTGGAATCGAGCGTGGCCTTCACGGCGTCGGCATTCTCAACGTCAACGCCGATGTCATGGCGTGCTGTCTTGCGGCGTCGCTTGGCGCAGAACTGGTCATTGCGGGCACGACTGCCGGGGTGCTGGACGCGGACGGGGCCTTGATTTCATCTCTGACGACCGTCGAAATGGACGCGTTGATTGAGAATGGCACGGCAACTGCAGGAATGATTGCCAAGTTGCGCGCGTGCCGGATGGCGCTCGATGAAGGCGTGCCGTCGGTGCGCCTCGTTGACGGCCGTGGGTTTTCCGCCGGCGTGGATCCGTGTGCCGCGCCGGGTACGACATTGACACGCACAGAAGAAACAGAAGCAAAGGTCTCCGTCAACTCATGAGTACAGCAGCTGTTACGCCCGTTTCGATTCAGGATCAGGAAGCCCAGCACATTCTGCAGGTCTACCGTCGCACGCCCGTGGTGTTTGACCGAGGCGAGGGCCTGTATCTGATCGCGTCCGATGGCCGCCGGTACCTCGACTTCATTTCGGGTGTGGGCGTGGCGTCGCTGGGACATGCGCATCCGGGCCTGGCCGCGGCGATTGCCGACCAGTCGAGCACGCTCCTGCACACGTCGAACCTGTTCTTCCACCCACTGCAGGCGGAAGTGGCGACGCGTCTCTCAAGGCTGACGGGCCTGGATCGCGCGTTCTTCTGTAACAGCGGAGCCGAGGCGGTCGAGGCGTGTCTGAAGTTTGCGCGTCGCTACTGGTTTACCAAGGGCGAGACCACCAGGACGAAATACGTCGCGTTCTCTCACGCCTTTCATGGCCGCACGATGGGTGCACTCTCTGTAACGTGGGACGACCACTATCGCGCGCCGTTTCAGCCGCTGATTCCGAACGTGGTGTTTGTGGACAATAACGACCCCGCCGCTCTGGCTGCCGCGGTCGACTCCACCACCGCCGCGATCATCGTTGAGCCGATCCAGGGCGAAGGCGGTGTGCGCCCGGTCAGCAAGGAAATGGCCACGGCGATAGAAGCCGCCTGTGCCAGGACCGGTGCGCTCCTGATTGCCGACGAAGTGCAGAGCGGCTCAGGCCGCACGGGCGCGTTCCTCTATAGCCAGACGCTCGGTCTCACGCCCGATCTGGTCGCACTCGGCAAAGCACTCGGTGCCGGCGTTCCGGTTGGTGTGGCGATGTTCACCAACGACGTGGCGGCGGCCGCGTCCCCGGGCGATCACGGCAGCACCTATGGCGGCAACCTGCTCGCGTGCCGGGCGGCCCTCACCTTCCTCGACGCGCTTGAGTCGCCTGCTCTCCAGTCGTCCATGACCAAGGCCGCTGCGCGTCTGGGAAAAGGCTTCTGCGAAATGATGGGCCGCCTCGAGTTGATCCGCGACGTGCGCGGCGCCGGCCTGATGGTCGGCATCGACCTGACCTTCGACGCGACCCCGGTCGTGGCTGCGGCGTTTGAACGCGGCCTGTTGATTAATCGCACAAGCTCGACCGTCGTGCGGCTCCTGCCACCCTACACCGTGACCGAAGCAGACGTGGAAGCGGCGTTGCCGCTCCTGGAAGACGCCATTGTGGCGGCTGGGAGGGACTCGAAGTGACCGATCTCGTAGTGCGGCAGGCGACGATGGACGACGCCGAAGCCATTCATG
>JBKJTD010000018.1:0-4618 GCA_046590915.1 Vicinamibacterales bacterium | reverse complement strand
CATTCCTTCAGCGTGTGACCACCGCCGCCGTTGGCGGCGCCGATCGAGACTGTTGGAATACCCAGCAACACGCCGACGTTGCCGTCGGTCGCGCCCGAGGCCACCGCTTCGCGGCTGGCGGGCATCGAGACGTCAAGGAACTTCAGCACGTCGATGGCGCTCTGCACCACCGGATGTGCACGCCGGTCGGCGAGGTGCTCCGGGCGGCCACCGGCTTCCGAGCGCTGAATGAACTCGCGCGTGAACGTGACCTTCTGTCCCGTCGCCGCCGCTTCACATTTCGCCATGATCTCGGAGTCGAGCCGTTTCAGAATCACGGGGTCCACCGTGCGGAGGTCCACCGAAAACGACACTTCCTGAGGGATCGCGTTGACGACGTTGCCGGCCGTCATCAGTCCGCCAACGTTGTAGATCGCCGGCACCGGATCGGCGACCGGCGGCAGCTCCACCGTGTAGATGTCATTGATGCACGTCGCGGCCGCGCGCACGGGGTTGGGCTTGTCGCGGGAACTGAGTGTATGTGCGCCCTCGGCGGAAAACTTCATACGCGACCAGTAGATGCCGAGCGCGCCATAGCTGACCGGGCCGAGACCGCCGTCGACAGCCACGATCATGCTGGCAATTGAGCGGTTACGTTCCGCCCAGTGGTACATGCCCTTGAGGCCGACTTCCTCCTGGACCGTGAAGAGGAAGACCAGGTCGCCTTTGGTCTCGATCTTTGCATCGCGCATGGCGCGCAGCGCCTGGAGTTGCGCCGGCAGAGCGGCCGTATCGTCTGTGATGCCGGGGGCGTGCATGGTGCCGTTGTCTTCCCGACGCACCTTCAGGTTGGCGTCGAGCGGCTGCACGGTGTCCATGTGCGCGGCAAACACCACGGAGGGGCCGCCCCCGGTGCCCTTGCGCACCGCCCAGACATTGCCGATCTCGTCGGTCTGCGGAGTCAACCCGAGTTTGACGAGCTCGCCCTTGATGTACTCGGCGCGTTTCTGCTCGTGCCCCGAGAGGCCGGGAATTTCGGTGAGGAGGACCCACTCTTCGACCTCAGCGGCAAAATTGGTGTCGATGTACGCGAGCGCCTGTTTCACGTCCGGCCTGGCTGCGATTTCCGGCGTAAATTTTGTCGGATACGTGGGCTGTGGCGTCTGAGCAGAAGCCGGAAGGCCCGAGGCCGCCGCAAGGCAGCCCACCATCAATACTGGGAACAGTCGTCGCATGCAGACGATTATGCTCTCTTTCAGCGGTTAGAATCACCACCAGAAGGTATCTGTGGCCACGAAAAAAATCTGCAACAACATTCTCGAGGCCATCGGCCACACGCCGATGGTCCGCATCAACAGCATCACCAAGGGGGTCATCCCCGCCACCGTGCTGGCCAAGGTTGAGACCTTCAATCCGGGTAACTCCATCAAGGACCGCATGGCGCTCAAGATGGTGGAGGACGCAGAGAAAGACGGTCGTCTGCGTCCAGGCGGCACCATCATCGAAGGCACCTCGGGCAACACCGGCATGGGGCTGGCTATTGCCGCAGTGGTGAAGGGCTACAAATGCATCTTCACCACCACCGACAAACAGTCGAAGGAGAAGGTCGACGCGCTGCAGGCGCTGGGCGCCGAGGTCATCGTGTGTCCGACCAACGTCGAGCCTGAGGATCCACGGTCCTACTACTCGGTGTCCTCGCGGCTGGTGAGTGAAACGCCGAACTCCTGGAAGGCGAACCAATACGACAACCCCTCAAACGCGCAGGCCCACTACGAGCAGACGGGTCCGGAGATTTGGGAGCAGACCGACGGAACGATCACGCACTTGGTCGTCGGCGTCGGCACGGGCGGCACCATCTGTGGCGCGGGCAAATACCTGAAGGAGAAAAATCCAAAGATCCAGATCCTCGGCATCGACACCTACGGCTCGGTGTTCAAGAAGTACAAAGAAACCGGGGTCTTCGACAAGAACGAAATCTATCCGTACGTCACCGAAGGCATCGGCGAAGACTTCCTGCCGGAGAACGTCGACTTCTCCGTCATTGACCACTTCGAGAAGGTGACCGACAAGGACGCGGCGGTGATGACGCGTCGCATCTCGCGCGAGGAGGGCATCTTCGCCGGCAACTCGGCTGGGTCGGCGATGGCCGGTCTCCTGCAGATGAAGGCGCGTTTCAAGGCCGGCGACGTCGTCGTTGTGATTTTCCACGACCACGGCACGCGCTACCTCGCGAAGATGTTCAACAACGACTGGATGCGCAAGATGGGTTACCTCGACAAGTCGGGGTTGACCGCCCGTGATCTGGTGAGCGCCAAGAAGACCGTGCCGATGTTGTCGATCGAGAACACCGACACCGTGGCGCGCGCGGTGCAGGTGATGAGCGAGCACGACTTCTCGCAGATTCCCGTCACGCAGGGAGGCCGTCTCGTTGGGTCCATCAACGAATCGCGTCTGTATGGCGTACTGGTCGCCGATCCCGGCATCCGCACCCAATCGGTGGACACGATCATGCAGCCCGCCTTTCCCTTCGCGGACATTTCGACCGGCATCGACGCGCTGGCGACGATGATCACGGCGGACAACCCGGCGGTCCTGGTCCGCGACTTCAAGAGCGACTCGACGTACGTGATCACACGCTCTGACATCGTCCGCGCACTGGCCTGAAATGAGCTCGGAGGTGATTACGTCTTCGTAATCACCTCCGAGCTCATTTCAGGCGACCTCCGGTATGCTGTCTGTTTGTAACCGGGAGATGTGACGCGCGTGGACAGTCTGCATGAACTGATACGGCTGCTGGAGCAGATTGGCGACGACCGTCGGTTGCTGGTCGACCTGTCGGCCGAGGATCGCATCCGCCTGATCCAGGCGGCCGGCAAGGTGTTCAATCCGGACCCGGCGGCGCGGCGTGTGCTTGTCAAGGCCTCCGTCCGCAAGCGCATCAATGAACGCGTCAAGCGCGACGAAGCCCAGTTGCATGAGACGGGTATACGCGAGTTGCGACGCAAGCCCGTCTTCACCGCGCCCAACTATGCGCTGCCCAGCGGCAACCCAGACGCGCCCACAGCCGAACCGATCCACTCGCTCGACGAGAAGCATTGTTACGTCTGCAAGATCAGGTTCACGCAGGTGCACCACTTCTACGACCAGCTCTGCATGAAGTGTGCGGAGTACAACTTCACCAAGCGTACGGAGACCGCCGATCTCACGGGGCGCGTGGCACTGCTGACAGGGGGACGCGTCAAAATCGGATATCAGGCCGGGCTGAAGTTGTTGCGCGCCGGGGCACAGCTGATCGTCACGACGCGTTTCCCGCGCGACTCGGCGCAGCGATACGCCGCGGAGCCCGACTTTGCCGAGTGGGGACACCGGCTTGAGGTGTTTGGTCTCGATCTGCGCCACACCCCGAGCGTCGAGGCGTTTTGCCGCGAGATGCTCTCGACGCGTGACCGTCTCGACTTCATCGTGAACAACGCGTGTCAGACGGTTCGGCGGCCGCCGGACTTCTACGCACACATGATGGAAGGGGAGACTGCTTCGGTGCACACGATGCCCGAGCACGTGCGCAAACTTGTGGGCTCATACGAAGGCTTGCGTGGCTACCACCTGTTGCCGGAGTCGGACGCGGCCATGGTCGCCGGCACGTCACCGGAGGCCCTCGCCGGACGGCTGTCCGAGGTCGCGGGATTGACCCACGCGGCAGAGTTGTCACAGGTCGCCTTGTTGCCCGAGGAGCTGCAGGCGCAGAAGGCCCTGTTCCCGCAAGGTCAGCTCGATCAGGACCTGCAGCAGATCGACTTACGGGATCGCAATTCATGGCGGCTGCTGATGGCAGAGGTGCCCACCGTCGAGCTGCTCGAAGTGCAACTGGTCAACGCCGTCGCACCGTTTGTGCTCAATGCACGACTCAAGCCGCTGATGGTCAAGGTGCCCACCCTGGACAAACACATCGTCAACGTCTCAGCCGTCGAGGGCCAGTTCTACCGGAACTTCAAGACCACGCGCCACCCGCATACCAATATGGCGAAGGCCGCGTTGAACATGATGACGCGCACCGCCGCGGCCGACTACCACGTGGACGGCATCCACATGAACAGCGTCGATACCGGTTGGGTGACCGACGAGGATCCGGCCGAGATCGCCGCTCGCAAAGTCGTGGACCATCGCTTCCATCCGCCTCTCGACATCGTCGACGGCGCCGCCCGCATCGTGGACCCAATCATCGACGGCATCAACACCGGCACCCACATCTGGGGCCAGTTCCTCAAGGACTACAAGCCGACGCCGTGGTAGGTGGCGTGGGTGGTGTGGGTGGTGTGGGTGATGTGGGTGGCGTAGGGCGTGGGCTTCAGCCCCGCCTTCATGCGCGGAGTTCGTCGGACATGGCAGAATATCCGCACTAATGTCACTCGCCGTTGATATTCCTCCCGCCCAAGGCGACATCGTCCGTGTCCGCTCGCGTCGGCATCTGGTTGAAGAGGTCACGCTGCCGATCGAGCCCGGCGACGACCACCTGATTCGCCTCTCTTGCCTGGAAGACGACGCCGAGGGTGAGGAACTGCAGGTGCTGTGGCAGATCGAGGTCGATGCCGAGCGCATGGCCGAAGCTGACTGGGCGAAGTTGTCGAAAGGGGATTTCGGT
>JBKJTD010000317.1:0-15211 GCA_046590915.1 Vicinamibacterales bacterium | reverse complement strand
CTGGGGCCGTGGCCTCGATGGCGTCGGGCCACCAGTCTCGTGTCGCCAGGTCCATGAGGTTCATCCCGCTCGCGTCCCCGGGCTCCAGAGGTGCGTCGGCGCCCAGCAGTCGTGAGGCCAGAAACGAACTGACAAGATGGATGCGCGCGGTCTCCGCATAGGCGTGAGGGGCGGTCTCGAGATATTTGCGAATCTGTGGGCCCGTGAACCGTTCAAACGCCCTGGACCCGGTGCGTTGCGCGAGTGCGCCCGCTCCACCGAGCGCCTCAGTGATTTCGCGGCATTCAGCCGTGGTGCTTGTGTCCATCCAGATCGGCGACACAGGCCTGGAGAAGGTGCCGTCGCTTGCCAGATACACGCTTCCGTGCTGCTGTGCCGAGCCGGAAATGGCCCTCAGCCTCGACAAATCGTGACCCGAGGCCGCCAGCGCGGCGAACATCAGGTCGAGCGCCTCTGCCCACATCTGTGGCGACGACATCGCCTCCGCAGGATCGTCGGAGGGCAACACACCATGCGCGGTGCCGTACTGCGGCAACGCGGCATCAAAGGCGATGGCATGTGTCCAGGCCACCGACGCACGGCCCTGGTCAACGGCGATCAACACAGCCGACAGACTCTGGGTCGAACTGTCGAGACCGAGATAGAGGTCGCTCACACCGTTTCCCAGGTGCCCCTCTGTGCGGACCGAAACAGGGCGTCAATGATGTCCATGTTCCTGACCGTCATCTCGAGGGGATAGGGCTGCGGGGTGTGGTCGAGAATGGCTTTCGACAGCAGGTCGCCCTGCACCCGATATTGGTCCACGGTATCAACCGTCAGCGTCTCGACGTGGCCGCCCGAGAGATCGCCCCCGTCATCGAGCCACATCCGGCAGGGGCGATCGGGCGGTGCGTTGAAGGGCACCTCCACTTCAAGACGTTTCAACGTGCCAAATACCTGCACCCGCTGATACGGCACCATGCGCGTGCTGCAGATTCCGACCGCCTGACCCGAGGGGAAGTCGAGCATCATCGAGCTGAGGACATCCACACCCGAGGCCGCGTCACGCTCGACAAGCGCCATCACACGGCGGGGCTCCTCGCCAAACATCATCCGCGACGTGACCACCAGGTAACACCCGATGTCCATGATGGCGCCGCCGCCCCACTCAACGACATTGCGGATGTTGGATGGGTCGTCGTTGTAATAACTGAACGCGCCGGAGTAGCCGCGCACCTGCCCGAGGGCGCCCGACCGGCACACCTCGACCGCCTTGCGCCACTGTGGATGCGTCCACACCATGAACGCTTCCTGGATGATCACACCCGTGCGGTCCCGGATCGCCACCAGTTCCCGGGCCTCGGTTGCGGTCAGACCAATCGGCTTCTCACACAACACGTGCTTGCCCGCTTCGGCCGCAGCCCTGGTCCACGGCAGATGCAGATGGTTGGGCAGCGGGTTGTAAATGGCCTCCACATTCGGATCGGCGATGAGGGCCTCATACGAATCGTGCGCGGTGGCGACGGCCAGCCGGTCGGCCGCCGCCCTCGCCTTGGCACCATCGCGGGATCCAATCGCGACCACCTCGGTATATGCCCCGCCCTGCATCGCCGGGATGACCTTCTCTGTCGCGATCTTGGCGGCCCCGAGGATGCCCCACTTAATCTTCTGCATCCGTGAATCTTAATGAGCTCGGAGGTGATTTCAGACAAAATCGCCTCCGAGCTCATTTTCCTGTGTACACTTTCGCGAAACTTGGGAGGTGCCGTGGTGCGACGATTTGTCATGACGATCGGAGTGGTTCTGATGGCGATGGGTGCAGGAGGCAGTGCGCAAGGTCAGTTGCCCACCAAACGGGTGCTGACGCTTGAGGCCGCCACGCGGGCAGCCGACGCGGCGATGGCCGAGGCGCGCAAGAACAATTGGGCCGTGTCAATCGCCGTGCTCGATGACAGTGGCCAGATGCTGCTGTTCCGCCGGATGGACGGCGCGAAGCTGGTGGCCACCGACATCGCGATCCGCAAGGCGCGGACCGCCGTCTACTTCCAGACCCCGACCAAGGACCTCGAGGCCGAAGTCGCAGGCGGCCGCACGGCCCTGCTGCCCATCGACGGCTTCATGCCCCTGGAAGGCGGCGTGCCGATCCTGTCAGGCGGTCAACTCGTCGGCGCCATCGGCGTCAGCGGCGTCGCGGGCGGGCAGGATGCGCAGTGCGCACTCGCCGGGGCTGCGACTATCAAATGAGCCAATGGGGCAATGAGGCAATGGGCCAATGAAGAGCATTGCGTCACGCTACATTCATTGCCTCATTGGCTCATTGCCCCATTGCCCCATTGCCCCATTGCCCCATTGGCTCATTGCAGTTGCGCGAGAGCGATGAGCGTAGCGAGCGCGATTTCGATGCCGCGCAGGCTGGGCACCTTGTCCACCGAGATCCATTCGTCGAGGGCGTGCGCACGGCCGCCGCGGCCGCCTGAGTCGACGGTGATCGCCGGTATGCCCATGCTGATGGGGAAGTTCGAGTCGGTGCTGCTCCAACTGAAGGTCGGACGACCGCCTGCCGCGCGAATGGACGCGGCGGCGGTCTGGACAATCAGCGACTCCATCGGCGTCTGACCGGACGGGCGGTCGCCAATCAACTTGATGTCGGCGGTAATCGGGCCCTGCGCGGTTGAGCGGGCCTTGTTCTCCTCCTGCACGGCCTCGTTGATGAGAGACATGAGGCTCTCGTCCAACTTCTTCAGTTCAACGGGCGACTCCGAGCGCATGTCGAGCTCCATCCAGGTTGCAAACGGAATGGAATTCACTGACGTGCCCCCGCCGACCACCCCCACGCTGTAGGTCGTCTTGGGCTTTTCAGGCACCGTGAGTTTGCCGAACTTCTGCATGGCGCCCGACATGGCAAACGCCGGACTCACCAGCCCGAAGGCTCCGTAGCTGTGGCCGCCCGGCCCCTTGAACGTCACGCGATACCGCCGGCTGCCCACGCCACCGTGCGTCACATCCGCGCCACCACCGGCGCCGTCCACCGAGATGAACATCCTGATGCGGTCCTTGTATTTGCCCTTCTGGAACAAATACTTCACCCCGCGCAGATCGCCCTGGCCTTCTTCGCCGACGTTGCCAATAAACAAAATATCGCTTTTGGTCCTGATGCCCGCTTCGTCCATTGCGCGAATCATCGCGAGCAACACGGCCAGCGAGCGGGTGTCGTCACCAATGCCAGGCGCCGAGAGGCGCATCTCCTCGCGCTTCACCTTCACGTCAGTGCCTTCGGGAAACACCGTGTCGAGGTGAGCCGCGACGGCAATCAGGTCGCCGCCGCCCGTGCCCTTTCGAAGGCCCATCACGTTGCCTTCTTCGTCCTGCTCGACATCGGTCAGACCCGACGCACGCAGCATCTCGAGGTAGGCCTTCGCACGCTCGGCTTCCTTGAAGGGCGGCGCAGGGATTTCGGTCAGGGTGATGATCTCGGCAATCAGCCGATCGTGATCACGATCAAGAACAGCCATCGCCTTCTTGAAGCCCTCACTTGCCCGCACCGCCGACACGGTGGCGTCATACCCGGCCTGTGACTGCGCGAATACGGTGGCGCCCACACACAGGGCGGCTGCAACGACACTGGAAAATATTTTGAATCGCATACGAGCGATCATAGCCCTACGCGAGGATTTCGCGGATGACCTTGCCGTGCACGTCGGTCAGCCGCATGTCGCGTCCGTTGAACCGGTAGGTCGACTTCTCGAAGTCGATCCCCATCAGGTGCTGGATGGTCGCGTGCAGCTCGTACACCGACTTCGGATTCTCCACAGCGGCGTAGCCGTATTGATCCGTCGCCCCAACGACCGTGCCGCCTTTGACACCGCCACCGGCCAGCCACACGCTGAAGCCCTTGTTGTTGTGGTCGCGGCCATCCATACGTTCGGAAATCGGCAGGCGGCCAAACTCGCCGTGCCAGATGATCAGCGTGTCCTCAAACATTCCGCGGCTTTTGAGGTCCTTGATCAGCCCCGCCAGCGGCTTGTCGGTCTCGGCGCAGTGCAGGCCGTGGTTGGTCTTCAAATCCCAGTGCGCGTCCCAGCTTGGTTCGAAGTTGCCGCCGCCTGAAAAAATCTGCACGTAGCGCACACCGCGCTCCACCAGTCGCCGCGCCATCAGTGCCTGACGACCGAAATAATCGGTCGGTTCGACGCCGATGCCGTACAGATTTTTCGTCGCATCGGTTTCCTTGCTGATGTCGATGGCCTCGGGCGCATGCGTCTGCATGCGGAACGCCAGCTCGTAGGAATACACACGCGCCGACAGCTCCGTGTCGAGCGGATGGTTGTCGCCGTACTTCTCATTGAGCTCGTGCAGCATCCGCAGCCAGCGCTGCTGTTCCTCTGGCGTCCGATCGGCCGGCGGTTTGAGGTCCACAATTGGAGACCCCTTGTCGCGAATCTGCGTCCCCTGATACGCGGCCGGCAGATACCCGTTGGACCAATTGGGTGGACCGTTGATCGGCCCACCACGGTGATCGGTGAACACGATGAAGCCGGGCAGATTCTGGTTCTCGCTGCCGAGTCCGTACGTCACCCAGGAGCCAACGCTCGGGCTGCCTGCCAGAATCGTCCCCGTGTTCATCTGAAACAGTGCCGGCCCGTGCGCCGGGCTCACGCCGTACATCGAGCGAATCAGCGCGATGTCGTCGACATGCTGTGACATGTGCGGGAACAGTTCCGACACCTCCATGCCCGACTGGCCGTATTTCTTGAACGTCCAGGGTGACGGCATCAGCCCCCCGGGATTGCCCATGACCGTCCGCACCTCCCCCACCCCCTGCATCGTCTCACCCTGCCACTTCATGAGATCCGGTTTGGGATCCCAGGTGTCGATGTGGCTGACGCCGCCGTAACAGAAGATCGAAATGACCGCCTTGGCCTTGGCTGGAATCGCGGGGGGCTTTGGCGCAAGCGGATTGCGTGGCCCCTGCGCCGCGTCGAGCACGGACGCGAGCCCGTTGTTGCCCAGCAGGTCAGCGAACGCAAGACCAGCGACGCCGCCGCCCAGACGTCCCAGCAGTTCACGCCGGGACCAGAGCATTTTTTCGAGGTGGCCGCAGCCCGTGTGTGGGTGGTGTGGGTGGCGTGGGCGAAGTCCGCCGGAGCTCCGGCGGAGCGAAGGTGGATGGTGTGGGTTGCTCATGGCCTGTACAGGAATTCGTTGAGGTTGAAGAGGACGTGGCAGAACTCCACCAGACCCTCCGGACTTGCCTTGATGAACTCGGCGCCACGCGTCAATTCAATTGCGTCGGCCGGACGACCCAGCGCGAGTTGCACGGCCAGCCGTACCTGTTGCGTGGGATCTGCGCCCGCCTCGGTACGCACACGCTCAGCAAACTTGCCCGCCTGGAACAACACCATCTGGTTGTTCATCAGGATCAGCGCCTGTGGGGCAATCGTCGTGCGGTTGCGTCGATCGATCGAGTTGATCAGATTCGGCTGGTCGAACGTCTCGAACATTGGATACCGGATGCTGCGCTTGGAGAAGACATACAGGCTGCGACGCCACGTGGCCGGATCGGAATCGGCCAGGCCTCGCCAGTCACGGCTTGAACTCTTCTCAAACAGGTCCGGATCAATGTAGGGAAAAATCGCCGGCCCACCGACGGTGAGATTCAGCGTGCCGGCGGTCGCCATGATGTGATCGCGAATCACCTCCGCCTCAAGGCGCACACGCGGCATACGCCAGAACATCCGGTTCTCGGGATCAATCCCGTAGTTGGTTGTCGTGTCGGCGCTGGCCATCTGATACGCCTGCGACGTCAACAGCAGGCGGTGCATCGCCTTCACGCTCCAGCCGCGCTCCATGAATTCAACCGCGAGCCAGTCGAGCAACTCGGGATGCGACGGCGCCTCCCCCATCTTGCCGAAGCTGCTGGGCGTGCGAACGATGCCCTCGCCGAAGTGGTGCTGCCAGAGACGGTTCACCATGACTCGGGCGGTCAGCGGGTTCTCTTTGGTGACGAGCCACTCGGCAAAGCCACGGCGACGCCAGCTCGACGTTGCCTCCGGCGGTGCCGTCGGGAACGTCCACTCGCCGCGGTGCGCCACCGAGAGCACGCCGGGCGTGACGGCCGATCCAGGCGCATCCGGGCTGCCGCGATGCAGGAAGTGCACGGGGCGCGGCTCACGCCCACGTTCGCCGATGGCGCGCGCGGTCGCAAGGCGTCTCGGTTTCTGCTTGTCGAGGGCTGCGATTTCGGCCTTGACCGCGGCGTGCTGGAGTTTCACATCCTCCGGCATCAGGGCGATCAGGTGGGCTTCGGTCACCAGTTTGCGCAGCGACGACAGCCCCAGCGTGTCTTCGATCTGAGTCACATTGAGCTTTTGCCCCGGCGTACGTTTGTCGGCCGGGGTGCTCCATGCGACCTGCAAGTAGTCAGGAAGTTTGGCAACCTCGCGGTCGACGATGATCTGGTGATACGGCTTCTCGATCTCCGTCTTTTTTGCGCGCAGGGGTTTCTGCTGCGCCTCGATCTGCTGCGTCGCGTCGCGATGCGCCGTCACTTCATGTGCGGGCACCAGTGCGTGTTCGACGGCCTGCGTCGGATAAAAGATGGACTGCATGCGGTAATAGTCCATCTGTGGAATCGGGTCGAATTTGTGGTTGTGGCATCGCGCGCAGCCGACCGTCATGCCCATGAACGTCAACGTGGTCGTCGACACCAGGTCGTCGACCGCGTCGAGCCGGTTGCCGCCGCCTTCGGGGCCGAGACGCAGGAAGCCTGTCGCAATCATGGCCTCATCCGAGTCGGGCGCGATTTCATCGCCGGCGAGTTGTTCCTTGACGAACAGGTCGTAAGGCTTGTCGCTGTTGAACGCATTGATGAGGTAATCGCGATAGCGATACATCTCAGGGCGATCGACGTCGAACTCGTACCCCCCGGAGTCGGCGTACCGCACCAGGTCCATCCAATGCCGCGCCCAGCGTTCGCCATAGTGAGGCGACGCCAGCAACCGCTCAATCAACTTCGACCACGCGTCAGGCGAGGTGTCCTTCACAAACGCGTTGGTTTCCGCCGGCGTCGGGGGGAGTCCGAGGACGTCGAGGTACGCACGGCGAATCAGCGTGCGGCGATCGGCCGGTCCGACCGGCGTCAGTGACTTCTTCGACATCGCGTCGAGCAGAAACGCATCGACGGGGTTGGCCGACCATCTCGCGCGTGACACGGTCGGAATGGTGTGTTTGACCGGGGTCGTGAACGCCCAGGCGCTGCGTTCCTGCTCGGTGATGGGACGCAGCTCCCGTTTTTTCATCTCCTCGAGGTCAACGGCGGCGTCGCCCTTGGCTTCCGGGACCGTGGCCAGCGAGGCGCCCGATTCGATCCACAGACGGATGGTGCGCAGTGTCGCGTCCGGCATCTTCGGCTGGTCTTCGGGCATCCACAGATCACCCTCGTGCATCACCGCCTTGTAGAGCGAACTCTCCGCCGGCTTGTGAGCCACGACAACCGTGCCGTTGCGTCCACCCTTCTGCAGGCCTTCTTCAGTGCGCAGGTCGAGGCCACCCTCTTTGGCCGCGCCGTGGCACTCCACACACTGCTTCTTGAAAATGTCGAAGACGTCTTTCGCCAGTTGGTCGGCGCTGCGCGCGTCCTGACCATCTGCGGTGTCCTGCACGAAGGTGGGTGCCATCTCCACGCCGCCAGCACGCACGGCCACCGCCGCCCCCCATGCCAGGGCGACTGCCACTCCGACGACGACACTCCTACGGCCGAACTTCCGTGGACTCATCCAGAAACTCCCGCTTCACTGTGCGAATTGCTTCAAATTCTAACCGAAATTCGAACGGTCCACGGTCCGACGGGGTCCAGGGTCCAGGGTTCGGCTACTTCACCACGGCGACCGAGGCGGTCGTTCTCGTCGGCATCCGAAGTTCATTCAGTACTTTGCCCTCCGGGGACAGTTCGAGCAGGCGACGACCCAGGTAATCCGAGAGGAGGATTCGGCCGGTTCCCGGAAACAGGTCCACGCCGGATGCCCACATCAGGCGCACGTCGGAATCGGCACCGCCCACCGATCGGACGATGGCGCCTGCGGGGGTGACTTCGACGAGTTCTCCAGGGGAGGTGAGGGTGATGAGCGTGTTGCCATTGGGGAGCCGAATGGCGCGGTACGGTCGTCGCCGCGCCCCGCCAACGCCCTCGTAGGTCCAGACGATGGCCTTGGCGGGCGTCACTTCAATGATTTTTCCGGCGGCCTCGACGGCAATCAGCGTGTGGCCCGATGCGATTCGGCGCGCGTTGCGCATGCGCATCTTCGACAGGTCCGCGTCGGCGTATTCCCACACCACACGTTTGTCGGGCGTGACCTCGATGACTTTGCCGATCTGCGCGTCGGCAATGAGCGTGTTGCCGTTGGCGAGTCGTTGAGCGCTGATGGGATGTTCAAGCCCCTCGGCGACGCCGTACGTCCACACCTCCTGGCGTGCGGGGTTGATCTCGACGACCTTTTTCTCCGGGCCCATCGTGAACAGGACGTGACCATTGGGCAGCGGCTCCACATCGTGGCCGCCGGCATTGGGCATGGTCCACAGTTGACGGCCCGACGGCCACTCCATCGCCACGATCTCGCGGCGTGGGCCATGATCGGCGACAACAATGACGTGGGCAGGCGGTTGGGGGCCGATCTGCCGATCCAGGAATTGATCGACGCGCGTCCAGGCAGCCGTGCGCTGTGTGTCGGTCGGAGTGTGGTTGACGCCCGCCATCACCTCGACTTCGACGTGCGCCCCCACCGCGGTCAACTTCGCGGCCAACGCCTGCGTATGCGCCACCGGGGCGATCCCGTCAGCGGCACCGTGCACGAGGAGCAGTGCGGGGGCCTCCGGCGACACCCAGCTTGCCGGACTCGCCAGCGCGTACGCGTGTGGCGCACCACTTGGAGCGCCCCCCAGCCAGGCGACCAGGTCGGGCGCGATGGTGCTCTTGTCGCTCACCAGCGTCGTCAAATCCACTGGGGCGCCAATGGCCGCCGCACACGAGACACGGGTGGAGTGGTCGCGGGCCGGGCCGCCCATCTGAAACTCCGCAACGCCGGGCGTCAGTGCCGCCAGCAACGCGAGCGTCCCGCCCGCATCGGCCCCCACCACACAGAGACGTGCGGCATCGACATTGAACGTCTCAGCGTTGGCGCGCAGGAATCGCAGCGCGCCGTTGACATCCTGCAGCGCCGCAGGAAATTGACTGCCCGGCGCCAGGCGATACGTCATGGTCGCCGCCACGTACCCGCGCTCGGCGAGGTGCTGCATCCAGGCGTGCACCGCCGAACGCTCACCGGTGCGAAAGGGGGCGACGTCGCGTCCATGCACCACCAGCACGAGCGGCCTCGGTGCGCCCACCGGCAGAGGTTGCGCCACGTCGAGCACACCTCGCCCGGTGCCGCCGTAACTGATGCCTGCGGTCATGCGTGTGCGCGGCGTCTCGGTGACGGTCGGCACTGTTGGCTGTGGCGGTTGCTGCGCGCTGGCGACGGTCAGACCGAAGGTCAGGACAAACAGAAGGACTCGGGGCATGGCGGGATTCTCGCATGGTCCAGGGTCCGACAGGGCCTGCCCGCCGTAGCCTTGGCGGAGGTGGGTCCACGGTTCGGTGCAGGGTGCGGAAGTGGGTTATCTTTCGAGCATGCGTTTTTCTAGGAACATCCTCATCGTTACGGCTTCGGTACTCCTGCCTGGCGCAATCGCCCTTAACGCCTCACGAACCCTGGACCGTGGACCGTTGAACCCTGGACCACTGGTGTCCCAGACAGCAGCCCGGTGGACGATTCCACCCACGGCCATTGAGGAGAAAAATCCGTTGCCGGTCAATCCGGCGACGTTGGCTGGCGGCAAGAAGTTGTATGCGGCCAAGTGCGAGTCGTGCCATGGAACCGCGGGCAAGGGCGACGGGCCCGATGCCGACAAAAAATACGCCGATACAATGGACCTCACTCAGGCGGCACGCGCCGCGCGTAACGCCGACGGTCAGGTGTTCTACAAGATGTGGAACGGCCGCCTGAACCCGAAAATGCCGGCGTTCTCCGAGCAGATGACCAAAGAACAGGCGTGGGCGGTGGTGGCCTACGTGCAGTCGCTGCGCCAGAAATAACCGTGACCACTGTGCCGGATCCGGCGGGCCGGTTTGAGCAGAGTTTGTTCATCAATGCGCGGCCGGCCGATGTGTTCGCGTGTTTTTTCAATCACGACGCGCTGAAGATCTGGTGGCAGGCACTGCACGCGGTGGTCACCCCTGTGCCCTTCGGCGTATTTGCCATCGAGTGGAATCAGACGCCGTATCGCGATGAATTGCTCGGGCCCCTGGGTGGGGTGTTTCACGGCACGGTGGTGGACGTGCGCCCTGGCCAGCAGTTGCTGGTCGCTGACTGTTGGTGGGTGCCGCCCGAAGGCGACGCGCTTGGACCGATGGCCTTGCACGTCAGCTGTCAGCCCGAAGGTGCGGGGTGTCGTCTGACCGTGCGTCAGGACGGCTATGAGCCGTCCCCTCGCTGGCGTCGGTACTACGCCGTGGTGTCGCGCGGATGGCAGCTCTCACTCACCGCGCTGCGCCGGCATGCCGAATCACAACACGGGAGCGTCCGGGTCTGACTTGCGCGGCATCACGCCGAGCACACGGGCCAGGATCAACGCCAGCGGTGCAGCCAGGAAGCTGAGCAACGCGCCCATTTTGGCTTCGTCGAGGTGCACCGACGTAATCGGAAATGCAGCCGTCGTGAAGAACAATGCGACGGTAAACCCGATGCCCGCCGTCACGCCCACCACAATCATCGCGCGCAGGCCCAGTCCCTCGACCCGAGTGAAGCCGAGCAGTCCGGCAAACAGGGCAAACGCCACGATGCCCAGCGGCTTGCCGACAATCAGGCTCCCCAGCACCATCCAAGTGACTTCGCCAACCGACGACAGCGGGACCCCGGCGTTGACCAGACCGAAACTGAACAACACCAGTTGCACGGGCGCTTTCCACCAGTGCTCGAATTCGTTCATGGTGTCGTGGCGCACGCCTTCCGCATCGGTAAACATACCGAGGTCATCCTTGGCGTGCGGCATGAACGCCACGATGGGCACGAGTGCGAGCGCCGGGTGCAGCCCGCCCACGTACAGGCCGACCCAGGACATCACACCGGGTCCGATCAGATACAGCCAGAAATTGCCGATGCGTTGTTTGCGCATCCACCAGGCGAGCGCAATCGCGCCAGCCATCCACAACCCGAGCTGACCAAACGCCAGCGGCCCGCTCGGGTAAAAAATCGCCAAAATCATCAACCCCATCGCATCGTCGGCGATCGCCAACAGAAGAAGGAATGGGATGGCCGGGTGGCCGGCCGGAAAGGCGACGCGCGCGACCATGTACGAGAAGGCAATGTCGGTCGCGCAGGGAATCGCCCAGCCGCGCATGATCTCCATGTCGTTGACGACGTAGACCGACAACACGTAGAGCCCGGCAGGCGCCACCATGCCGCCAATGGCGGCGATGACCGGCACGGCGGCCTGTCTGGGTGATGAAAGCGGCCCGCCAGGCAAGGTGGCTTCGACGACCTCCTTGGTGGCGAGCGCGAAGAAAAACACCATGCCGATGTCGTTGACGACAAAGTGGACGCTGTGCGCGAAGTGTTCGTACGCGGCGTAGTTGAGATTCGCCCAGACCAGGGCGATGACCGTGCCGGCGACCAGCAGGAGTGAGTTGTCGAGAATGAACTTGAGGACGCCGGGTTTAGCGGTCGCCGCGTGTGCCACGTCTACATTTGCTCCACGGTAAGGTAGTTGCTGGCGTCGCGCTGGAGTGTGGCGTGCATGGCCACAAACACGACGGTGCTGCCGGCCGGCACCAGGTTGCGCGAGAGCAACGTGTCGCGGACGGTGGCCAGGGTCGAGGCTTCGGTGATGATGGGCGTCACGCCCCAGACCAATCCGAGGCGAGCCGCGGTCTGGGGATTGGCGGTGGCGGCGATGATGCGCGCCGATGGTCGCAGCGCCGACAACACCTTCGGCGTCATACCGGCCTTGGTCACCGCGATGATGGCCGAGGCGCCGGCGCGAGCGGCCAGCGCGACCGCGGCTTCGCACAACGCCAGGCCATGGCGGGTCGCGCGCACCTCGTCAGTGGACATCCGATCGGAGGTCCCGCGGGCGAGTGCACGCTCGGCTTCGATGATGATGTTCGACAACGTGGCCACGCAGCGGACCGGGTACTGGCCCACAGCCGTCTCGCCCGACAACATGATTGCGTCGGCACCTTCGTCCACCGCATGCGCCGCGTCGGTCACCTCCGCGCGCGTGGGGCGGGGCGACGTGCGCATCGACTCGAGTACTTCTGTTGCCACGATCACGGGCACGCCCCTCCGGCGCGCCGCCTGAATCACGAGTTTCTGCACCGCCGGCACCGTCTCGAGCGGAAGCTCGATGCCCAGATCGCCGCGCGCCACCATGACGCCGTCGCTGACTTCCACGATCTCGCGAATGCGCTCGACTGCGAGCGGCCGTTCAATTTTGGCGATGAACGGCAGCCCCGGGGCTCCCGCCTGGCGCGCGGCCTCACGGGCCTGCAGGATGTCATCGGGTCCCTGCACAAAACTCAGCGCAACCACGTCCACGCCCATCGCGATGCCGGCGCGGAGGTCTTCGTGGTCCTTGGCCGTGAGCGCCGCCGTCTGCACCACACTGCCGGGCACATGAATCCCCTTGCGGCTGTCCAGCATGCCGCCTTCGATGACACGGGTGACGATTTCTCCCGGCCGCACGTCGGTCGTCACCACTTCCAGGCGCCCATCATCGAGCAGCAATCGCTGACCGGGATTGACCGAAGTAAACAGTGGCGCGAACCCGCAACCCACCACGCCCGGTTCGGTCGTGGCCTCCGCGTGGACAATGCGCAGCGTGTCTCCGGCGACCAGGCGCATCGGCGCCGGAAGTTTGCCGGTGCGAATCTTGGGGCCGCCCAGGTCCTGCAGCACGGTCAGGACCCGACCCAGCCGGGCCGCTTCGGCTCGAGCCAGGCGGCACGATGCCGCGTGGACGTCCGCACCGCCGTGCGAGAAGTTCAGGCGCACGGCATCAGCGCCCGCGAGGATGATTTCCGCGATGGTGGCCGCATCGGCGGTGGCCGGCCCCAGCGTTGCCAGAATTCTCGTTCGTCGTGTTCCCACTGTGGATACCGTCAGCGTACAATCTCTATTCGATCACGGGCAAGCAAAACCGGTGCCTCGATCACTCGATCAACCAGACCAGCAGGAGTCTCAATCGTGATGAAACGTCTCTGTGGCTTTACGCTCCTCGCACTCACGCTCGTGGCCACACCGGCCTGCGCCCAGTCATCGGAAATCGAAGCGCTCAAAAAGGAAATTGCCGATCTGCGCGAGGATCTTGCGAGCCTGCGCGCATCCTTGGGTCGCGCGCGCCCGGTAATCGACCTCACCCAGGGCCACCAGAAGGGCAATGCCGACGCCGCCGTCGCCCTGATCGAATTTTCGGACTACGAGTGCCCGTTCTGCATTCGGCATGCGCGGGAGACGATGCCGCTCATCGACAAGAACTACATTGCCACCGGCAAAATCCTGTACGGCTTCCGCGACTTCCCCATCGACCAACTGCACCCGCAGGCGATTCGCGCGCACGAGGCGGCGCAGTGTGCCGGCGACCAGCAGAAGTACTGGGAGATGCACGCGCGAATGTTCGCGCAGCCCGCGCAGCACACTCCCGAACTGCTTGAGGCGGCGGCGTCTCAAATCGGGCTGGACCTGGGTGCCTATCGAACGTGTGTCAGCAGCGGCACACACACGGCGGCCATCCGGGCAAGTGTGGCCCTGGCGGAAAGTTTCGGCGCCAATGGCACGCCGGCGTTTTTCATCGGCATCATCGACCGCACGACCAACACTGTGCGCATCACACGCGCCATCAGCGGCGCGGTGCCCTTCGCCCAGTTCGCGCAGGCGCTTGAGGGCGCGCTGGCTCAGGCGAAAAAATAATTCACAGCGAGACGTGGAGGGCTGGGAGCATTCTTATTAAAGAAAGAGATTCTCCCAGTCCTCCACGTCTCGCTGTGAGACCCTAAACGGCCCAGGGATCGACCAGCGCCTTCGGGACTTCCAGTGACTCGGCCATCGTCAGCGCTTCGTTGATCTGACTCAGACCGTAGGTCCTCGCGCCGATGAGGTGCCACGGCACTTCGTGTTGGTAGCGTTCGAGCACACGCAGCGCGCGAAGGAAGTGACCGACTTCGCTCCCCCAGCATCCACGAATATCCAGGTGCTTCCGGTTGATGTGTTCGTGCACGTTGATCGTGCTGTCACCAGTGTTGGTGTAGTGCCCGGCGATGACGTAGGCGCCACCGTTGCGGGCCATCCGCACACCTTCTTCAAACGCGAGCGGGGAGCCGGCGGCCTCGATGACGACGTCGGCGCCAAGGCCGCCTGTCAGTTCCAGCACACGCGCGAGGCGATCGGCCGGAGTGGTGGTGCCGATGTCAATCACGACATCGGCGCCCATCTGCGTGGACAACTCAAGTCGGGAGACCGGTCCGCCAATCACGATCACCTGGCCCGCCCCCGCCTTGCGCGCCAGCGCCGCGGCGCTCATGCCCACGGCCCCCGCCCCTTGCACCACCACGGTGTCGCCAATGACGATGCGTGAACGTTCGATGATGTGGACGGCCGTGAGCAGGCCGCATCCGCCGCCGATGTAGGCGTCAAACGACACCGCATCGGGCAGTCGCGCAACAATGACGCCCGGTTCGATGTAGACCTTCTGCGACCAGCCGCCAAACAGGCCTTCGGTGGCCGAATCAGTGATGCCATACACGCGTCTGGACGGACAGCGCGTCGGGGTGCGGTGAGCGGTGCACGCCAGACATCGGCCGCATGTGCGATGCACGTCAAAAAAGGCCAGCCTGTCGCCCTCGTGAAGCGGGCGGCCCTCCACGTCCGACAACACGCCCCGTACCTTGTCGAGCGTGCCGGTCGTCACGTGTCCAGGGATGATGGGATACGGAACGCCCGACAGGCGGCCGTGCCACAAATGGACGTCCGTGCCGCAGACCTCGGACCGCGCCGTGCGCAACAACGCCCCACCCACCGGCAGGTCAGGCTCCGAAAATTCCCGAATCTCCACCGGCACATGAGGCGCCGGCATCACTGCAGCAAGCACGGTGTCAGCCATCTGGGTAAACTCTATCGCGATGTCGATTCCCCGCACTCTTGTC
>JBKJTD010000280.1:0-2533 GCA_046590915.1 Vicinamibacterales bacterium | reverse complement strand
AAGACAGTCGGGGTGGGAGGGCCCGGCTTTTGCCGGGCCACGCGATCGGAGAGAGGTCACACACGAGAGACGCCTCTGTGAAACCCGAAGGCGTTTCTCGTGTGTGTCCTCTCTCCGATCGCGTGGCCCGGCAAAAGCCGGGCCCTCCCACCCCGACTGTCACGTTGCCATCATGCCCATCATGACCATCATGGTGAAACAGCTCATCGCTTCGACTGATCCGCCCCGCTGCTGAGCGTGCCCTATGTCACCACCATCCGCCCGAGCGATTGGCGAGTGTAACGGTCCTCTCGCCAAGCAGCATCTGATTGCCGGCCCCGTCACTGGCGATCACGACCAGCGTCACGGTACCGCGCCCGCCAGTCGGCCATTCGGCCGCGACATCGGGCAGTAACGTCGTGTTGATTGTGTAGCCCCACCCGGCCTTGTCCGCCCCGGGAAGGCCGGGATGGGCCTTGGCCACATCCGGCCGTGCGCCGGCCACCAGAGCTGCCTCGCCGAGGTAGACCAGCGACTGGCCCATCACCCGCACACACGGCGATGGCGTCAACCGCGCTTCGACCACAAGGCACCGGCGAAACACCTCCACCGCCGCGACTCCGCTGTTGTCGAGCGCCCACCCGGTCACACCCACTGACCCAACCACCCCGGTGGTGCCGTCGGCGGGGCTGTCCACCTGACCGAAGGGTGCCGTGCGATCGCCGCCAGGCGCGGCGGCTGGATCTCGAAGATCACGCATCAACTCCTTCAGCGCGACGACAAATCCCGAATCAAACACGCGATAGTGATCGGTGTTGACCTTGTATGGCATGAGGAGCGACGGGCGAAAACGTCGCATCAACACATTGTCCGCGCGGTAGATTTGAGGGTCGGGCGACCACGGGTCTGACGGGTTCCACTCAACGACACCCCAGCGCACTCCCCGCAACGCCACCCGGGGCACCGCATGGGGTGACGTGCTCGCAAACGGCCCGGTGCCACCTGGTCCGGCGGTGTTGACGTTGTAACTGGTGACGCCGGTTCCACCGAACGGCCAGATCTCCGCAGTCCAATGTGCACTCCCCGACGTGAACCACCGCACGCCCATGTCCGCGGGTGGGGAGCCAAACATCACATCGGTTGGAATCTGCGCGGAATACCACCGTTCGAACGGAACGCCACCGACGTTCGGGTCCATCGACTCGGTGATCCAGCGCGCAAAGTCGAGATTGTACCGATGGATCATCTCCTGCCTGAATCGCAGCCACGCCTGCCAGAACGGCCCAGGCGTGGACAACACCGTGGCAGGGTTGGGCCGCGGCGCATCAAACAATTCCGGCCCGCCGTCGCGAGGACCGCCACTGCGGCCGGTCACCGCGCTGCTCGCCTCTGCGTCGGCCAGGCTCCACGGAAAATACCGGAGTTCCCACGTGGTGAACGTCGTGCCAAAGTCTCGATTGAAGATGCGGCCATCCCCATTGGTGTCGGCGACAGGTGTCTCATCGCCGCGATACCGCGCACTGTGCACATATGCCGCATCCGCGAGCGGCTGCCCGGATGCGTAGAGGCCGGCACCGCGCAGCCAGTCGCGAAACTCGGCGACGGCAAACGGCGAGTAGTCCGCCCACGATCGCAACGAGGGATCGGCCGGCACGGTGATGTCGCGAAACCGTTCGTAACTCATCTCGGTTTCGCCATCACCCGTCACGGCCACGAGGATGTCGGGATCGGCAATCATGCGTTCGGCGAGCATTCGGCCGAACTCGCGCACGTACGCTTCCTGCACACGTCGCAGCGTGCGCGCGTACTGCGAATACGTCACCCAGCCCTCTGCCACTTTGTGATCGTGGTACCACTGCACGTTGCGGAGGTCTTCGGCCTGCGCGGCCGACTGCACGCCGTCCACGCGCTCACGGATGGCAGTGATCAGCGAAATGCCAATCGGCAATTTGTGGGGACGCGCATTCGCAATCGCCGCGTCCACCGGTGCAATCGCCGAGGCGAGTGCCGATCGAACCGCCGCGCGATCGCGCACATCCACATTCCAATCGGGCATCGTCAACTGCACAAACATCGAGAGCCCGATCTTCGCGTCAGGCCCATCCCCGATTTCAGTGCGAAGCCGGGCGACCATGGCGGCAAACTCCTGCGAGGACGCGCTGCCTAATGGATCCCACGAGGGAAACACCCAGGTGATGCGTTGATCAAGAGGCGTCGGCGTCTGCGCTGCCGGCGTGACTGGATTGGATGAGGCCGACGATGCACCAAGCCCGGCCGTCGTCTGCTGACGAACGGCGAACGTATACCGCGTGCCGTTTGTCAGACCGGTCACGACGATTGGCGAGGACAGCCCTGTCGCGGTCCGGCCGCCGGGTGTGGCGGTGACGACATACCGCACGCTCTGCAGGAGGCCAGTCCTGACCCCCGCCGGTGGGATGAACCTGACAATGGCAGATGTGGATTGCGCGGTCGCAATCCCGATGACGGGTGGGGGAAGCGCAGGGGTTTGCGTGGCCGCCTGCGCAGGCGGCCACGTCACCACGGTGGCAATCAG
>JBKJTD010000379.1:0-3762 GCA_046590915.1 Vicinamibacterales bacterium | reverse complement strand
GGTCAAACGCGGCCAGGTCTTCGGCACGATCAAGTGACGCCGGCGGCGCTCCTGCATCAGCGGCAACCCCACGCGACGTCATCGATCGAACGACGACCCCGAAGCGTGGATCCTGCTCCAAGATGCGCCGCAGAAACGTCGCCGCCCAGGCAGGGCGCGCGTCGTAGAACAACACGCGCAGGGCACGACGGGTCACCTCGGTGGCGACGTCGGCGTGGGATTCCGGCCCGTCACCCAGTCGCGCAGAGACGCGAAGGCGCGCGAGGCCGACGCGCGAGGGAACAAACGACAGGTCGCTGACCACGCGTGCCGCTGCGGGGCCGACAGACTGGGTAATGGTCCCGGCAGGCACACCGTCGGCCAGCAGCGACACGGTCAGCAACGTGGCGCCGGTCTGCGCCGGCACGGCCAGCGTGACCGTCACCCGGCCCACGGCCTCCAGCGACGATTCGTCTGCCACGGTGACCGCTCGAATTTCAACGACGTTGTTCGGGGCATCAGGCGTGACGACAAACGTCAGACCGTCGTCAGGGGCGGTCGGCGGCGTGCGGCCGACAACCAGGCGGATAGCGGTTGAGGGGGACGCTTCCGATTCCACCTGAAATGCGTCGGTGAGCGCATTCCGGACTCGTTCGAGGTCGGCGTCTGTGGCGCCGGCCGTTCTTGAGAGCACCACACGGACCGGTGCGTCGCTCGCGACCACCCACTGCGGGTCAATGACAGCCATGAGGGCGATCAGAATCGCTGCGACGCGACACGCGTGTTCAAGGACCATCGCCCGTGTCATCGCCCGGCGCCTCGCTTGAGCGCATCGACGAGGGCGCCCTTGAGTCGACGTTGTTGACGACCGTCGCCGGCGGCCGAGGACGGTGCGGCCTTCCGAAGCAGGACAGTCATCCGGTTTGCAGCATCGGCGAGCGCGACACGCGCGTCCTGTTCCCTGTTCGTCGCCATCGCCTCCCCGGCCTTCGACAACACGGCCACCACATCCACTATCGCCCGGTCCCCAGCCGCAGTCTTCAGGAGTTGCGCAGTTACAGCCGTCACCGCATCCGCATCCGTGCGCAAGAGCGCCGGAGTGGCCGCGAGTTCGCCCAATTGTGCAAGGCCTTGACGCAAGGCGACAACCGATGGAGGCAATTCGGGGTCGGCGGTGGCGCGTTTTGTGCGAGCGAGATCGCTCAGCGTCCCGGTGAGCCGTCGCGTCTCGTCAATCGCCTCGCGCTTGGTCAACGTGCGCAGGATGAAACGCCGGCGCGACAACGCACGCTGCATCGCTGCCAACGCCGTCCTCTCTGCTTCGAGGGCGACCTTGACGTTGCCCTCAGTGAGCTCCGCCGACGCACGACTCATTTCGCGAATGGCGCGACCGAGATCGGCGCGACCCGAGTTGTCGAGGCGGCCGTCCGCAATTTCGTGTTCGTGTGCGGCTTCGACGAACTCATCCTCGAAGTGGCCGCCGGTCATGAACACGAGCTCGGCACGGACTGACCGCTGCTCTGCGGCGATCATCATCGCTTCTTCAAGAATGGCGTCAGCCGATGGAGCCGGACGGATCGAGGCCTTCGCGATCAGACGTTCGGTCTTGAGAATCACCATCTGCTGACTCAGTGCATATTTGTCGCGCGTGTCGTCGATCGCGAACCCTTCGGCCATCGCCTCACTGGCGGACACGATTTCGACGATGAAGGCGTCAGACTCGACGGGTGCTGCGCCTGGACGGCCATCGGCGGCCACCGCGCGATAGACAATCATGTCGCCGACCTCGAGCGACATCGCCGCGAGGTCGATGGTCCCGGTGCCCGACCACTGCCGGCTGGACGCGCGCGTGATGGCCAGCGCCGCCTCCCCTTCCGTGAACGTGAACGACTCACCAACGCCAGCCACCTTCGTGTAGGCGAGTTTCAATGTGCGCACGCTCAGGTCGTCGCTGGCTTCCACGGCAATCGTGAGTTGCTCGGTCGCCTCCCGGAGGAACAGGTCCTTGCCGGGCAGCGTGACACGCGGCACCGGCGGACGATCGGGAGTGGCTGTAACGCCGATGAGACGACGTGGCCCGGCGACATCGGCGGCGTCATACGGGGTCATGGCCACAAAGCCGTCTGCGTTCACCGTGATCGATGTCGTGAAATGACCGTCGGCATTCCGAGTCGCGGCGGATGTGCCCTCGGCGGTTTCCACCGACATCCGGGTGCCGTCACCCGCAATCACCAGCGCGACCTGGCTGCCTGCAAGCGCGCTGAGTCGATCAGGATTCGAAACAGTCTCCGCCTGACGTCCGGTGTACGCCGGTGGCGTGATCGTCACTCGAACGCTCGACACCGACGGCGCACTCGACGCCTCGGTCGCCAATCCCGGCAACAGCGTGGCGGCGCCGGGGATGGTGACCAGGAACACGGACGCGAAGATGAGCGCACCCGACATGACGTGGCTGGCTGGCCGCGTCCACGGCATCAAGCCTGCTGGGCTCAACGTGCGGGCTTTTTCTGCAGCGTCGAACATCACCACTCGACAGATGGTCGTCGGTGTGTGGCCTTGATTTTTCAGAAGCGCAGCGGCCGTGATCACGACGTTCCGGCAGTGTGGCGCTCGCGCTTCGATGGCCGTCGCCGATGCAGCGTCGGACCGATCGAGACGCGCCCACGCGATGATGGCGCCCGCCAGGGCCACGGCCAGCCCAACAAAGATTGCCAGCTGGGCGTGTACGCCGCTGAGCAGGGACACCAGGACGATCGGTGTGGCGGCGATCAGTCCCACTGCAGCGCCACGCGCAGCCGCCTGCCAAGCGCGCAGGCGGGTCGTCCGTGACAGGAGGGCGATGACGATGCGTGACTCAGGCCACTCGCGCATGCACGTCCTCCTGTGAAACGGCGCCGGGTGTGCGCTGACGTCGCACCCAGGTTTCCAACGCGAGCAGGGCGAGGACCAGCGCCCACAGCCATCGTCCGAGCGGGTACGGATCGCCAGTGCGCGGGACCATGTCTGGACGCGGTTCGCGCTGCCACGACTGCACCGTCGCCGGGTCAATGGTGTCGGGTTCCTGTTCGGCGAGCGACACGGCGGGCGCCGAGGCGGCCCTCAACGCGTTGGCGATGAGGGTCGCCGCCTCGACCGAGTCGGGTGGCGCGGTGGAGAGCAGGACGACCTCTGAGGTCGTTTTTGTGTACATGAAAACGACCTCTGAGGTCGTTCTGCCCTTCGCCGCCCGCGTCGCCAGCGCAAACGCCTCGGGCGTGTCGGGGGGGCGCGCGTCAGCCTTCAGGCGCCCGTACGCCGGCGCGCCTTCGAAGGCGACCACGATAGTTGGTCGGACATCGCCAGTGAGGTCGTCTGTCACGGAGCCCACCACCGCGCGCGCCGCCGCTTCCGCGGCCGGCGCGCCGTAGACCCGCACGGTGCCTGCGCCTGGCGGCGCAGGCACCGTGCCCGTCACCCCCACCCGCACAACCCGGCGCCCCGCCGACGCCGGCAACACGTCGAAGTCCGACTCGGCGACCGCGCCGACCTGAAAGTCCGAGATCACGACGACCTCGCCGGCGCCGGGTTGCTCCCGCAACCAGGCGCCGGCGCGCGCCAGTGCGCGACGCACGTCCGCGTCGCGGACGACGACGCTGGCGTCGGCGGCCGTGTCGGCGAGCGCGACGGCGGCCGCATCGTCGGCCGCCGTTGCGCCGGTGCCCCCGCCCGCGAGCGTGCGCAGCAGGCTCGCGGACGTGTCGACGACGCCTGCGCGCGGCGGCGTGCCGCCGGGCGCGGGCGGGG
>JBKJTD010000344.1:0-2708 GCA_046590915.1 Vicinamibacterales bacterium | reverse complement strand
GGTGGTGTGGGTGGTGCAGGAGCCGAGACGCTCAGCGGTGCCAGCGTGATGCGTCGCGCGGGGACGGTAGGCGTCACGGGTGCGACACCTTCCGCCTTGACGAAGTGCTCCTGAATGCGGGCCTTCACCGCCGGATGGCGGACGGTCTCGTCATGCATGCGCACTTCATCGGCCAGCACCCCCGGCAGCTTGTCGAGCAGGGGCGCCGACAGGTGCCGCTTGAGGATCCGCAACGAATGCCGCGGCTTGTCGGCCAGCTGCCGCGCAATATCCAGCGCGTGTGCCAGCACGTCCGCACCGGGTTGGAAGACAAACGGCGCGCCGCGCTGCTGCAGTTCTTCACCGCGGAACCACTTGGCCGTCAGCATCATCTCGGAGGCCAGCCCCTGGCCCAGCTTTTTCTCCATGATGAGGGTCGCCCCCATCCCGGGGGTGAATCCATACTTCATGAAGTTCGCGCAGTACACACCTTCCTGCGCCATCACGATCACATCGGCATACAGCCCGAAGACCAAGCTGCCTCCGGCCGCATGGCCCTGCATGGCGGCGATAACCGGGACGTCGCAGGTCAGGAGTCCCTCATAGAGGAACGGCACATCGATGCAGGTGCTCTGACCATCGACGAGCCGCATCAACCATTCCTCGGTGCCACCCATGCCGAACACGCCGTCGCTGCCGGTGATCACCACGGCTTTGAGATCTTCGTTGGCGGCGATCTGCCCGAAGGCGTGTATCAGCCCGCCGACCACCGCGTCGGACAACATGTTGCGGTGTTCCCTGTCGCGCATGGTGACCACCGCAATGCAGCCGTCGATGATCTCCGTCGTCACACACTCCGAGGGCACGCCGGTCATCGGTGTGCGGGTCGGCGTCGGCGTGTCCTCACGGACATCGAACCAACAACGTTTGGCCCTGAAGGGATAGGTCGGCAGATGCAGACGACGCATGCGGGTGCCCGTATGCAGTGCGCTCCATGGCACGGTTGCGCCGCCCATCCAGAGGGCGCCAAGCGTCGGCCAGTCGCGCGCGGCGACGGCGCGCTGCAGATGATCATCGGTGGTGTCCCGGCTCGTTATGGTCGTTCCACCGTCTTCAACAAACCGCGTCAGCTGGCGCGCGAGATCAGCCGCATCCTCCACCAGAAATGCTGCGCGGTCACTCATGCCGTCGCGTCCCACCTGCAGGGTGTACGCGGTCGAGGCCAGGTCGCCCACAGGCCACGCCAGCAGATTGCGCGCCACATCACGGAGCCGGTCCTGACTGCGCCCCGAGATCACCACCAGGTGCGGACCGTCGGTGTGCGACGCGGCCGGCTCCGCTGCCGTCCACTCTTCCAGGATCACGTGGGCATTCGAACCTCCCACACCAAACGAACTGATGCCCGCCCGTCGAGGGCTGGGTCGGCCGCGGTGGTCTTGGCCAGTCACCCAGGGCTGATTCGCCGTCGGAAAGTACAGCCCGACACCGTCGACCGCGATCTGCGGGTTCAATTCGGCGAGGTGGATGTTGCCCGGCAGTGTGCGATGTTTCATCGCCAGCAGCACCTTGACCACACTCGCCATGCCGGCGGCCGCTTCCAGGTGACCGACATTGGCCTTGACCGACCCCACCGCACACGACATGGCCGCGCGCCGCGCCAGATGAGGGTCGGCGGCCAGGATGCGGGCCGCTTTCAGGATGCCGTTGATTTCGATCGGATCCCCGAGCGCGGTGCCGGTGCCGTGCGCCTCGAAATAGTCGAGCATGCTCAGGTCGAAACCCGCCTGGCGATACGCCGCGACCAGCAGGTCGGCCTGCGCATTCGGATTGGGCACGGTCACACCACTCGTGTGTCCACCGTGGTTTTCCGCACTGCCACGAATCACGCCATAGATCTCATTGCCGTCGCGCAGGGCCGCACGCAGCGGCTTGAGAAACAAGGCGCCGACGCCTTCAGCACGCACGTATCCGTTGGCGGCGCGATCGAACGTCTTGCAGGTTCCGTCGGGTGAGAGCACTCCGGACTGCTCAATCGAGATGAACAGATCCGGACTGACGATCGTGTTGACACCACCGGCGATGGCCTGGTCACACTCGCCCGCCTGGATCGCGCGCACGGCGCGATGGAGCGCGACAAGCGAACTGGAACACGCCGTGTCGATCGACGCGCTCGGTCCCATCAGGTTGAGCGCATACGACACGCGGTTCGCCACCCAGAAGTGCGGCGCGGCGCCAAACCCTTCCGTGATGCCGTTCGCCTTGAGCAGTCCCGCGTAGTCGGAGACGCCGACGCCCGCAAACACTCCGGTTCTCGATCCGCTCAACTCCGCGCGGCAATGCCCGGCGTCCTCCATGGCTTTCCACGCTGCCTGAAGGAAGAGCCGTTCCATGGGATCCATCAACTTCGCTTCTCGCGGCGAGATGCCAAAAAACACCGCGTCGAATTTGTCGACATCCGGCATGAACCCGCCCCACTTCACGCGGGTCTTGCGCACGCCGTCGCCGGCGTCACCGTAGCAGTCGCGCCAATCCCAGCGGTCCGCAGGAATTTCGGTCACGGCATTGGCGCCGTTTTCGAGATTGCGCCAGAACGCGTCCGGGTCGGCAGCGCCTGGAAACATGCCGCTCAGTCCGACGATGGCCACCGGGTCGGGCACCGCGCCGGGCTCAGCAGCCGGCAACGCCGCCGGCCGTTCCGCCGGCGCGGCCGCGACCACGCGCTCGGGAAC
>JBKJTD010000164.1:0-4151 GCA_046590915.1 Vicinamibacterales bacterium | reverse complement strand
GTCGGTGGACCACGCTCGGTGTCGTCTCAGCCATGGCGTCACATCGTCGATGGCTCAGGGTGATCGACGGCTTTGAAGTTGGAGGCGGTCGCATGGTCATCCGCGAGTCGGTGGCTGGGCGCATCGGCGGCGACCAACTCAACGAAAGTCCGGTGCTTGTCCTCAAAACAGCCGCCGCGGTCGGCCTGGTCGGCCTGCGCCTCTCCAAGCCCCTGCCGTGGGGATTGGCTGCCGAGGCCCGACTGCGGCTGATCGGCGCCGGCCGCTCACGCGGCGGTGTCGTACCCTTTGCGCACGCGACCATCGACTGGGCAATCACCCGCACGGTGTTCTCATCGCGCCGCTACGGACGAGGCCAGCTGGGCCTGATTGGTAATCACGCGACGAGCACCCGGGCCGCCACCTATTATCAGAACGGGCTGGGCGTCACCCTCAAGATCGCTTTCTGACGTGGTGTCGTCCGCGTCTGCTCTGGCATTCCTGCTCTCTGCACTGTCCCTGTTGTGGGTGCTGATTGTCATCAGCCCCCAGACCTATCGCCCGCTCATGTTGCTGGTCGGCGTGTGGGCCAGCCTTCGCCTCACACCCACGGGAGGACGATGGGGTGGCGCGGTTGATTTGGTGTGGGTCGTCGCGGCCCTCATTGGATTAGGGTGGCCGCTCGCGCAAGGAGAGGCGTTCTGGTACCGAGCCACCGCGCCGACCGGAGGCGATGTGCTGGCGGGGGTGCTCGCGTTGCTCGTCGTGATCGAAGCCACGAGGCGCACCACCGGGTGGGCGCTGCCGATCGTCACGCTGCTGTTCCTGATGTACGCCGTTGCCGGCCCTTCACTCGTGTCGATGGGCCTCACCGGCCTTGCGCACCGGGGCTACGACCTGCCCCGACTCGTCGGCAGCCTGTATATGTCGCTTGAGGGCATCTACGGCGTCCCGCTCGACGTCGCAGTGACCTACATCACGTTATTCAGTCTGTATGGTGCCGTTCTGGAAGCGTCCGGTGCGGGCACGTTTTTTCTCAAGTGGTCGCTGGCGATGGCCGGCGGCTCTCGGTCGGCGGCTTCAACCGGACGCTCGGTTTCCCTCGCTGGCTTCCTGCTCGGCACCGTCTCGGGTTCTGGTGTCGCGACGACGGTGACACTCGGGTCCATGGCCTGGCCACTGTTGAGTCGCGCAGGCTTCTCCCCCAACACTGCCGGTGCCATGCTCGCCGCATCGGGCATCGGGGCCTTGTTGTCACCGCCCACCCTCGGTGCCGCGGCGTTCCTGATCGCGGAGTACCTGCGTATCTCGTACCTGCAGGTGCTGGTCATGGCGACGATTCCGACGCTGCTGTACTACGCGTCGATCACGTTGATGATCGAGGGCGATGCGCGGGTGATGGTGCCTGCGGTACCGGCTCGACCGTCCGCAGCCGACGCTGACGCTTCGGCCTCCATCTCTTCATCCTCAATAACCGGCTACCTGCACTTCACATCGCTCATCCTGGTCGCCGCGTTGATGGCCATGGGGTTCACGCCGTTTCGTGCGGTGTTCTGGGCCATCATCGCCGCCGTTGTGGTGAGCGTGCTTGTGCGCCAACCGCTGGGGCCTCGACGCCTCGCCGGCGCGTTCACCGCCGGCGGAACCGACGCGCTCTCGGTGCTCTCCACCACCGCCATCGCCGGCGTCATCGTCGGCATCGTGACACTGACAGGCCTGGGCTTGAAGGCGGCCGGCCTGATCGTCGCCATGGCGGGAGGGTCGCTCGCGCTTACGGTGTTGTGGAGCGCCATCGCGGTGTGGATTCTTGGATTAGCGGTGCCCGTGACGGCGTCGTACATCATTGCCGCGGTGATGGTCGTGCCCGCGTTGACGTCGGTCGGCGTGGATCCGATCGCCGCGCACATGTTCGTGTTTTATTACGCCGTGTTGTCCGAGGTGAGCCCGCCGACGGCACTGGCCCCATTTGCCGCCGCGGCCCTCACCGGCGGCCAGCCCTTCCGTACCATGATGCTCACGTGGAAATACTCGCTGCCGGCTTTCCTTGTGCCCATCGCCTTCACCCTTGATCCCCACGGCCTCGGCCTGCTGATGTCGGGCCCATGGATCGACATCGTGATCACGACACTAACCGCGTTGGCGGGCACAGCGGCCCTCGCAGCAGCCCTCACCGGCGCGTGGGGCTTCGGGGCAAGGTATGTGCGCGTGCTACTCGGCGTGGGAGGCCTGCTCCTGTTTCATCCCGCGCTGTGGGCCGATGCCGCAGGTATCGCAGCGCTGATCGTCGCCAGACTGATGCGCCGAACTCCATAGCCACTCCCGAACCTTGGACCCTGGACCCTTCGACCCTGGACCATGGTGGTATCGTTCAACGGTCCCCGGAGGGATCACCCATGCACCGCAGAGTCAGACAGACCATCCTCCTTGGTTCGGCACTTGTGTTTGCTGCCGCAACCGCTCAGATCACTCCGCTGCTTGCCCAGCAGCCACAGGCACCACGCCCGACGCCGGCCACGCTTGGTTCGGTCACGACGCCCAAGGCACATTTTGGCCACGACATTGGTGCCGACTACGTCCTGCCGAACTACACGCAGTTCGAGGCCTACTGGCGAAAGATTGAAAAAGAGTCGCCGAGACTCAAACTGACGGAGATCGGCAAGACGGCCGAAGGCCGGCCGCAGCTGATGATGATCATCACGTCGCCGGAAAATCACCGGCGCCTCGAGCGGTTCCGCGACATCTCGGCGCGCCTCGCGACGGCAGAGGGCCTGACAGACGACCAGGCCCGCGCGCTGGCGAAGGAAGGCAAGTCGGTGGTGTGGATCGACGGCGGCTTGCACGCGACAGAAGTGCTCGGCGCACAGCAGCTGCTTGAGACGGTCTACCAGCTGGCGAGTCGAACAGACGAGGAAACCGTTCGCATCCTCAACGACGTGGTGATTCTTGCCGCACATGCCAATCCGGACGGCATGGAACTCGTGTCCAACTGGTACATGCGCAACCCGACTCCCGAACAACGCAACACCGGTGGCATCCCGTCGCTGTATCAGAAGTACGCCGGACACGATAACAATCGCGACTTCTACATGTCGGCACTCGACGAGTCGACGAACATGAACCGGATCCTCTACAAGGACTGGATTCCGCAGATCATGTACAACCACCACCAGACCGGCCCGGCCGGCACGGTGATGTTTGCGCCGCCGTTTCGCGATCCCTTCAACTACAACTTTCACCCGCTGATTCCTGCCGGCATCGATCTGGTCGGCTCAGCCATGGCGACACGGTTCCTTGCGGAGAACAAGCCCGGCGTCACGTCGCGGCAGGGCGCCAATTATTCCACGTGGTGGAACGGCGGCCTTCGCACGACGGCCTACTTTCATAACATCATCGGCATCCTGACCGAGACGATTGGTGGCCCGAACCCGACGAATATTCCGTTTGTGATCGGGCGCCAGTTGCCCAGTTCCAGCCTGTGGTCGCCCATTGCGCCGCAGCGGTGGCACTTCCGCCAGTCGGTCGATTACTCCGTCACTGCCAACTACGCGATCCTGGATTTGGCGTCGAGGTATCGCGAAACGTTCCTCTACAACATCTATCAGATGGGTCGCGACCAGATCCGCAACGGCAACACCGATACATGGACGCCGAGTCCACGTCGTGTGGGCGCGGTGCAGGCCAAGATGGCTGCGGCTGGTGGTGCCGGTCGTGGCGGACGCGTGGGCGGCGCTGCTCCCGCTGGGGGTGGAGGCGGCCGTGGCGCCGGAGCTGCGGGTGCGGATGTCGCGAGCCCGTACTGGAACGAACTGCGCGATCCGGCCTTCCGCGATCCAAAGGCGTTCATTCTTACAGCGAATCAACCGGACTTCGGGACCGCGACCAAGTTCATGAACGCGCTGATCAAGACAGGCGTGACGGTCCATCGTGCGACGGCGCCGTTCTCGGCCAACGGCAAGCAGTATCCAGCCAATTCCTACGTCGTGAAATCGTCACAGGCCTTCCGCGCGCATGTGCTCGACATGTTTGAGCCACAGGATCATCCCGACGACTTCCCGTACCCCGGTGGGCCGCCCAACCGTCCGTACGACAGCGCGGGTTACACGTTGGCCATGCAGATGGGCGTGGAGTTCGACCGTGCGCTTGAGACGGTGAACGCGCCGCTTGAGAAGGTC
>JBKJTD010000093.1:0-24796 GCA_046590915.1 Vicinamibacterales bacterium | reverse complement strand
GCCACATTGACCTGGAAGCCTTCTGCCACCAACAACTCGGACGAGCGCGCCGCCGCTCCTTGTCCTGCCGCGTCCGGGTCAAAACTCAAAACGATCTTCGGGGTAAACCGTTTCAGGAGGCGAGCCTGCGTCACAGTCAACGCCGTGCCGCTCGATGCCACCACCGGCTGAACCCCGGCTTGCCACACTTGCGCCAGGTCGAAGTACCCCTCAACCAGCACACAGTAATTGTGCTTCCGAATGGCCCCTTTCGTCACGTCCAACCCGTACAGCGTGCGACCTTTGGAATAAATGGGCGTTTCTGGCGAATTGAGGTACTTGGGCACCTGCCCTTCGTCCATGGCCCGCCCCCCGAAGGCGATAAGCGGGCCTGTATCGCGCCGAATCGGGATCATCAGCCGGTTTCGGAACCTGTCAATCACCCGGCCGTCGTCTCGTTGCATCACCAGGCCGGACTTGACCTGGAGGGGCAGCGGCACCTTCTGAGATGCAAAAAGGGTCGTCAGGGTGTCGCGACCGGCTGCCGGCGCGTACCCGTAGCCGAAGGTGTCGATGGTGGTGGGGGCCAGACCCCGCTTTTCCAACTCGCGTTTCGCCCGGACTCCGCCGGGGGCTTCCAGCTGCTCTCGATAAAACGCCAGTGCGTCCTCGTGCAGCGTGACCAGCGCTTCGCGTTCGGCCGACGCCACCCGGTCTTCGGCGCCCTCCACCCCTTCCGGGATGGTCATGCTGGCCCGTTGCGCCAGGAGCCGGACGGCTTCCGGGAAGGTGACCTTCAGCTGAAGCTCGATGAACTTGAGCACGTCGCCGCCGACGCCGCACCCGAAACACTTGAAGATCCCCTTGTCCTTGATGACATTGAACGATGGCGTTTTTTCGGTGTGAAAGGGGCACAGGCCCTTCCAGTTTGCGCCGGCCTTCTTGAGCGGCGTGACCTCGCCAATGATGGTGACGATGTCGGTCTGGGCTTTGAGGTCGTCAAGGAACCCCTGCGGGAAGAGCGCCATCAGTCTTTGAGCTCCACGATCGTGGCGCCGCTGCCGCCTTCGTTGTCGGGAGCCGTCGTGACCGAGGCCACCAGAGGATGCTCTCTGAAAAATCTGGTCATGGCTTCGCGCAGGCGTCCCGTGCCATGCCCATGAACCACGCGAAGCCGACGGTTGTCGGAGAGCAGAGCGGCGTCGAGGAATTTTTCAGCCTCGTCAGTGGCTTGGTCGACCGTCTTGCCGATGATCATCAGCTCGCGCACAGCGGAAGCCAGCCCGACAGTTGACGGCGTAGTCACACCCCCACCGCCGCGGACAGGCGTCTCGCGTTCAGGCCCGGATACGATCGCGCGAGCGCCCGATCCACGCTGCAGATCGCGCCAGGCGACCTTCATGCGTTTCCCGCGCACATCGACCTCGGCATGTTTGCCTGAGACGGACGTTACGCGGCCTTTTGCGCCGAATGCCGGAACAAACACGTCGTCTCCCGCCGCGGGGGCGCGATCAAGTGCGACGTGGGGATCCTGCGTCGCGGGAACGATGGGTTGTGCCACCGTGTCGAGCGCGGAGCGTCCCTGCATGCGCAGCTGGCCGATTTCCCCGGTCGAGAGCGGGCGCTGCTCGGCTCTCTGCACCAGCGCTTCGGCCTTCGTTTTCACCTGCGCGACGACGCGATCGACTTCGGCGCGCGCTTCGCGGAGTTTTTCGTTCAAGCGATCGTCCAGGCGTTTGCGAAGAACCGCCTCACGTTCAGTCACGTGTGACTCGCGCAGGAGAATTTTTGCGCGTTCGTCACCGACGCGCTTCCGTTCGTCGGCCACCAACTGCCGCTCGCGGTCGAGGGTGGCGAGTTCCCTGTCGACGCGTGCGAGGTGTTCGGCCAGTTGTGTCTCGCGGGTCGAACGCCGGGCGCGTGCGGCCGCAATCACCGTCGCAGGCATCCCGAGGCGCTCGGCGATCTCCAGCGCGAGCGAACGGCCGGGTGCCCCGTAGAGCAGTTTGTATGTCGGCGCGTACGTCTCGGAGACAAACCCCATCGCTGCCGCCTGAATGCCTTCAGTGGTCGCCGCGTACGTCTTCAGCCCATCGTCATGCGTGGTGGCAATAACGATGGCGCCTCGTCGGCGGAAGTGATCGATCACCGCTGTGCCGAGTGCGCCGCCTTCGATGGGGTCGGTACCGCCGCCGACTTCGTCGAGCAGGACGAGCGCGGGTAGTTCGAGTGCACGTTCCATCTCGACCAGATGCGCGATGCGCGCCGAGAACGTCGACAGACTGGCGGCGATCGACTGCTCGTCGCCGATGTCCGCGAAGATCGAGGTGAATGGTGTGAACGCGCTGCCCGGGTCGACCGGGATGTGCAGCCCCGCCTGCGCCATGAGCGCGAGCAACCCCGCCGCCTTGAGCGCGACCGTCTTGCCGCCCGTGTTGGGCCCCGAAATGACAAGCGCCCGCATCGGGGGAACGAGGACAATGTCATTGGCGACCACGACCTCAGAGGTCGTTTTGTTGTCCATGAAAACGACCTCTGAGGTCGTTTTTCCGGCGAGCAGCGGGTGCCGCGCGCCGCGGAAGTCCAGGCGGCCGTCATTGGTCAGCGCGGGAGCGATCGCCTGATGCCGACCCGCGAGACGGGCCTTTGCCTGAACCAGATCCAGCTCGGCCGCGACGTGGAGTGTGTTCTCGAGATCGGCCGAGCGCATCCGGTAGGCATCGGTCAGCGCCAGCAGAATCCGGAAAATTTCGGCCTTCTCTCGGTCGGCCAGCGCGACAATTTCATTGTTGGTCTGCACCGTCGCCATCGGTTCCAGGTACAGCGAGGCTCCGCTGGTGGAACTGCCGTGGACGATGCCTGGGATGGCGTGCTGGTGTTCGGCACGCACCATCAGGACATAGCGGCCACCGCGGTCGGCGACGATTTGATCCTGCAGGTATTTGGCTGTGTCGCGCCCGCGCGTCAATCCCTCGAGCGTTGACCGCAACTTTGCGCGGTTCCGGCGCAAGGCGTCGCGAATATCCCGCAGTGCAGGGCTGGCATCATCGGTGACTTCGCCTGTTGGTGCGATGGCACGGCGGGTTCGCGAGGCTTCGACTGAGAAAGACGCGGCCGCCGACACCAGATCCCCCAACAGGGGCGCGGTCGCGCCCAGTCGTCGGACGGAGTCGCAGGCGCCGTCCACGGAGTCGACAAATGTGGCAAGGCCCACGAGAGAGAGCGGGTCCAGAGGCTGGCCGGCTATTGCCAGCGCGTCCAGGATTTCAAGCAGCGCATCGGGCGCCTGAATCGACAGTGAGCCACCATCGGCGAGCAGCTTGACCGCTTCTGACGTGGTGGCGAGCCACGCGCGGACTTCGAGGGGGTCCGGCGACGGCTCCAACGCAAGCGCCGCCGCTCGGCCGAGAGGCGTCAGCGTCTGAAACGCCAACGCCTCACGGATGCGATCAAATTCGAGCGCGCGCAGGACAGCAGGTTGCATGGGCAGGTCCCCGACCCTCCGGGGAGCCTGTCATTATCGCACTCTTACGTCGTTTTGAGCAGCTGTACGTCGAGCGAAATCTTGATGTCGTCGCCCACAAGCACGCCGCCGGTCTCGAGCGCCGCGTTCCAGGTGAGGCCAAATGCCGACCGGCTGATTTTTGTGGTCGCGGTAAAGGCCGTCTTTTGGTTGCCCCAGGGATCCTTCTGGGTGCCCTCGAACGCGACATCCAGTACGACTTCCTTCGAGACGTCCTTGATGGTCAGGTCGCCGACGAGTTGAAAGGACCCGCCCGACGTGGTCTGCACGCGGCGGCTCTTGAAGGTCAGGACCGGAAACTTCTCGACGTCAAAGAAGTCGCCCGAACGCAGGTGGGCGTCGCGCTTCTCTTCGCGGGTGTCGATGGTGGCCGCGTCGATTGTGACATCCGCGCTGGCCTGGCTGAAGTCGCCTTCGACAAAGGCGATTGCCCCCGTGACGCCGGCAAACCGCCCGCGTACGGTCGAAATCATCAGATGTTTGACCGCAAACCCGACCTCGGTGTGCGAAGGGTCAATGGTCCACGTGGTGGCGGCGGGGTCGGCAACGATTGTCGTAGTCATAAGGCTGTCCTTTGGTTTGAGGTAATTTGTTGTAACAAATAAAGTGTAGACAACTATTCTCGATACGTCAAGCCCCGTACCTCTGGTAGGCCGCGGAACCATGGACCGTGGACCGTGCCGGACCCTGGACCCCAGAGAATCCCGCCTGTTTCCCGGCTACAATGGTGGGTCGGAGTTTGCGTCCGGATCCTTACCTATGTCGCCATTGGAAACCTCAGTTCTCGTCGCCTATTTTTTTGTCCTGAGCATTCTCGGGATCTACGGCTGGCACCGCTACTACCTTGTCTACGAATACATGAAGAACAAGGACAAAGTGCCAGGGCCGCCGCCTCCGATGGCTGTGCTTCCGGTCGTCACGATTCAGCTGCCCATCTTCAATGAGATGTACGTCGTGGATCGGCTGATCGACGCCGTCGTCGAAATCGAATACCCGAAGGACAGACTCGAGATTCAGGTGCTCGACGATTCCACCGACGAAACGCGCGCGATTGCCGACATGGCCGTGCAGCGATTCGCCGCGCTCGGGTTCGACATCAAATATCTGCACCGCACCGATCGGACCGGCTACAAGGCCGGCGCGCTCGACGAAGCGATGAAAGTCGCACGCGGTGAGTTCATTGCGATCTTCGACGCGGACTTCGTGCCGACGTCGGACTTCCTGATGAAGACCGTCGGCTACTTCCAGAATCCGAAGGTTGCGCTGGTGCAGGCGCGGTGGGGCCACATCAACGCGGACTATTCGCTGCTCACCAAGATCCAGTCGATCCTGCTCGACGGTCACTTCGTGCTCGAACACGGCGGCCGCAATCGCGCAGGCTGCTTCTTCAATTTCAACGGCACGGCGGGTGTCTGGCGTCGGACGGCGATTGATGATGCCGGCGGCTGGCAACACGACACGCTGACTGAGGACCTCGATCTGAGCTATCGCGCGCAGTTGCGTGGATGGCAGTTCCTGTTTCTGCCCAACCTGGTCACGCCGGCGGAAGTGCCCGTCGAAATGAACGCGTTCAAATCCCAGCAGCATCGCTGGGCAAAGGGCAGCATCCAGACGTGCCGCAAGGTGTTGCCGGCGATTCTCGCGTCCGATCTGCCGCGCAAGATCAAGATCGAAGCCTTCTTCCACCTGACGGCCAACTTCAACTACCTGTTGATGTGTGTGCTCTCGGTGCTGATGTTTCCGGCAATGGTCGTCCGGTACAACATGGGTTGGACCGAGATGCTGCTGATCGACGTGCCGCTGTTCATGGCGGCGACGGCGTCGGTGGCGAACTTCTATCTCGTCTCACAGCGCGAGCTCTACACCGATTGGAAGTCGCGCGTGAAGTATCTGCCCGTTGTCATGTCGATTGGCATCGGCCTCGCCGTCAACAACACCAAGGCGGTGTTTGAGGCATTGTTCGGCGGCCCCGGCGAATTTGCGCGCACGGCGAAGTACGGCATCAACAACAACAAGGACGGCTGGCAGGGCAAGAAATACCACCAGACCATGTCGATTCAGCCGATCGTCGAGACGGCGCTCGGCCTCTACTTCTCGATGACGGTCGTGTATGCACTGATGCACGGCATCTACGGCACGCTGCCGTTTCTCATCCTCTTTCAGTTTGGCTTCCTCTACACCGGCCTCATGTCGCTGCTCCAGCAGTTTGGCGACGATGTGATGGTGAAGGCTCCACAGATCGCAGAATAGGCACGTTAGGATTGTTGGCAATGTCGACCGCAGCTCCCGTAAAACCCAAAGCCGGCCTCGAAGACGTCGTCGCTGGCGAATCCGCAATTTGTTACATCGATGGTGACCGTGGGGTGCTGTCGTACTGCGGCTACGACATACACGATCTGGCCGACATGGACCGCGGTGTCTCGTTTGAAGAGTGCTGCTTCCTCCTATGGCATCGTCGTTTGCCGACGCGGGCTGAGCTTGGCGACCTGCAGACACAGCTGGCGGCTGCGCGCATCCTTCCGGAACCCATTCTGAGAGCGATGAAGTCAATGCCCGCGGTCGAGGGCATGGATGCGTTGCGCACGTTGACATCGATGCTTGGCCACTATGACGCCGATGCGGCGGCGTCGACTCCGGAGGCCAACTATCGCAAGGCCGTCCGTCTCACCGGACAGATGGCGTCACTGGTCGCCACGTGGGGCCGCATGCAGGCAGGCGGCGGTCACATCGAACCCGATCCCGCGCTGGGCCACGCTGCCAATTTTCTCTACATGCTCACGGGCACACGCCCATCGGCTCTGGCCGCGCGCGCGTTTGACGTGTCGCTGGTGCTGCACGCCGATCACGAACTGAACGCGTCCACATTCGCGGCGCGCGTGTCAGCGGCGACGTTGACGGACCTGCATTCGACGATTGTCGGCGCCATCGGCGCCCTCAAGGGGCCCCTGCACGGCGGCGCCAACGCTGAAGTGATGAAGATGCTCCTCGAGATTGGTCAGGACGCCGGCGTCGAGCGCGCCGAAGAGTTCATCCGCGCAAAATTGACGCGCAAGGAAAAAATCTCGGGCTTCGGCCACCGCGTGTATCGGACCGAAGATCCGCGCGCCACACATCTGCGCCGTTTCTCAAAGTCGATCGGTGAAAAATCCGGCCAGCCCCAGTGGTACGCGATGTCCGAGCGTATCGAGCAGGTCGTCAGGGCCGAGAAGAAGCTCAATCCAAACGTCGACTTCTATTCGGCGTCGATGTTCCATTCGCTCGGCATCCCGATTGATCTGTACACGCCGATTTTCGCAGTCAGCCGCATTTCCGGATGGACGGCCCATGTGCTCGAGCAGTATCAGAACAACCGCCTGATCCGCCCCCGCACCGACTACATTGGCCCCGTGTATCCGCAACAGGTGTTGCCGATCGAACAGCGCTAGGGGTCCGGGGTTTCATGGACCAGCGCCTGATTCGCAATTTTTCGATCATCGCCCACATCGATCACGGCAAGTCGACGCTGGCCGACCGCCTGCTGGAAGCCACCGGCGCACTGCAGGCGCGCGAGATGGAAGCCCAGGTCCTGGACTCGATGGATCTCGAGCGCGAACGCGGCATCACGATCAAAGCCCACGCCGTCCGCTTGAACTACAAGGCCGACAACGGCGAGACCTACGTGCTGAATTTGATCGACACACCAGGGCACGTTGACTTTGGCTACGAAGTGACGCGATCGCTTGCGGCGTGCGAAGGTGCGTTGCTGCTGGTGGACGCCTCGCAGGGTGTTGAAGCGCAGACCCTCGCCAACGCCTATCTCGCGGTGGAAAACAATCTCGAGATTATTCCGGTCATCAACAAGATTGACCTGCCTGGTGCGCAGCCGGATGAAGCCAAGCGGCAGATCGAAGAAATCATCGGGCTTGATGCCGACCACGCGATTCTGGCCAGCGCGAAGGCCGGCATCGGCGTCCATGAGATTCTCGAAGCGATCGTGCATCGGCTGCCGGCGCCCAAAGGCGAGCCGGATGCGCCGTTGAAGGCATTGATCTTCGACTCGTGGTACGACGCCTATCGGGGCGTCATCATTCTGACTCGTGTCATAGACGGCTCGATGAAGGCCGGGCAGAAGATCCGACTGATGCAGGGCGGCATTGATCTTCAGATCGAGCAACTCGGCGTGTTCGGCCCGAAACCCACGCCGGTGGATTCCCTCGGTGTCGGCGAAGCCGGGTTCATGGTCGCCAACATCAAGGACGTCGCGCAAGCGAGAGTCGGCGACACGATCACCGATGCGGCTCGCCCGACGCTTGAGCCGTTTCCCGGCTTCAAGGAACTCAAGCCCATGGTGTTCGCCGGGCTGTACCCGGTTGAAAACTCGGAATACCAGGAACTGCGTGAGGCCATGGAGAAGCTGCGCCTGAACGACGCGGCATTTTTCTTCGAGCCGGAAACCTCGGCCGCGCTAGGGTTTGGTTTCCGCTGTGGCTTCCTGGGCCTGCTGCACATGGAGATCGTCCAGGAGCGTCTCGAACGTGAGTACAACATGGACCTGGTCACGACTGCGCCGGGCGTGTTGTATCGCGTGACCACCACCGACGGCGTGGTGCAGGAAATCGACAGCCCGTCCAAGTTGCCGGACGCCGGCCGCATCTCGAAATTCGAGGAACCGGTCATCAAGGCCACCATCCTCACGCCGTCCACCCACGTGGGTGCCATTCTCGAGCTCTGTCAGGAAAAGCGCGGCGTGCAGAAGGGCATGGAGTATCTCAAGTCTGATCGCGTCGTCGTGACCTACGAGATGCCGTTCAACGAGGTGGTGCTCGATTTCTATGACCGACTGAAGACGATTTCGCGCGGATACGCGTCGCTTGATTACCATGTCGTCGGGTATCAGGAGGCGGACTTGGTGAAGCTCGACATTATGGTCAACGGTGAACCGGTCGATGCACTCGCCAATGTCGTGCACAAGGACAACTCGTATCAGCGCGGACGGGCGCTGGCCGCCAAGATGCGCGAGCTGATCCCGCGGCAGATGTTCGAGATCGCGATTCAAGCCTCGATTGGCAGCCGCGTGGTGGCACGTGAAACGGTGCGCGCGATCCGGAAGAACGTGCTGGCCAAGTGTTACGGTGGCGACATTTCGCGAAAGCGCAAACTCCTCGAGAAGCAGAAGGAGGGCAAGAAGCGCATGAAGCGGGTGGGTCGCGTCGAGATCCCGCAGGAAGCCTTTCTGGCGGTGCTGAAGGTGGGCACCGAGTCGTGACCAAGTCCGTCGTGCGCGAGTACACCGAGTCGCTGATCATCGCGGTGGTGCTTGCGCTGTTTGTGCGGACCTTCGTGTTTCAGGCGTTCAAGATTCCAACGGGATCGATGGAGCCCAACCTGCTGGTTGGGGATCACCTGATCGTCAACAAGATGATCTTCGGGCCGACCGCAAGCGGCGTGGAGCGCGCCATCATGCCGACCCGTGCCGTGCGCCGGGGCGACATTGTGGTGTTCAAGTATCCGGAAGAGCCTGAGCGCGACTTCATCAAACGCGTCATTGGGTTGCCAGGCGATCGGCTGGAATTGCGGAGCAAGGTACTGTTTCTCAACGACCAGCCGTTGCAGGAGCCCTACGCGCACTACGCGGCGGCGGCAACCGCCGATGCGTTTGGGGCGAGCAGCGATCTCCGGGAATCCTACGGTCCCGTCACGGTGCCGGAAGGCCAGTATTTCATGATGGGTGACAACCGTGACAACTCCGAAGACAGCCGCTACTGGGGCTTTCTTCCGTCGAGTTACGTCAAGGGCAATGCGCTGTTCATCTATTTTTCGTTCGACAGCGGGTTGCGCTGGGAGCGCCTGCTCAACCGCGTGCGCTAGCCCGCCGCCTGGCGCGGCTAAAGCTTAGGCCCGCCGCTCAGCCAACAACCTCAGAATGCAACGCCTCGGCCTCGGCTGTCAGACGGGTGGATTCTTCGCGCAGGGACGACTGCAGCACCGCGTCGGTCAGCCCGCCGAGATTGATTTCCACGTTGTCCTGCGCGCTCAGCGCTGCGGCGAGGAGCAGGCGGTAGCCCACCTTGACGTCGCTGGCCGCCGAGGGATTGCCGTCGGTATGCGCCGCACGACCCTCTCGCATCGCGGTCACGCACACCCGGATGGTTTCGAGCGGAATCTCGGTCGCCGCTCTGGTGGCATCCTGGATCGCCGCCTTGCGCTCCGCCTTCTCCTCGTCGGTCGCCTTCAGCTTCCTGAACGCGGCGAGGACGAGGTCGTACGCGGATGCATCGCGATCGATCAAGTCCATCAGCGTGTCGCGGGTCTTCATGAGCTCGGTGTGCGCATGGTCGAGCGCCTCCCGTTCGGCAATGGCATTGGTGCGCGACTTCGGCATGCCTGCCACCATCGCAAGGAGCGCACACCCGGTGGCACCCACGAGCGCGGCTGCCGAACCGCCTCCAGGTGTCGGATCAGCGGAACTGAAGGCGTCAAGCAGCGAGGGAACGGTGCGGTCGATCAACATGGAACACCCTTTTTGTAAACGGACACGATGGGGGAGGCGTTGGCGCGAAGCAGATTGACAGCCGGGCCATCGATCAGCACCGCGTCGAATTGTTTTCCGGGTTCGAGACTGCCGATGGCATCCTGACGGTCAAGGGAAGCTGCAGCGTTGATGGTGGCGGCGACCAGCGCCTCCTCGAACGTCAGGCCCATGGCAAAACAGCCGAGCGTCATTGCAAACGGCATCGATGGAGAGAAGCCGCCGCCGGGATTGATGTCGGTTGCGAGTGCGACCGGTACACCGGCGGCGATGAGTTCGCGTGCCGGTGCAAAGCGCCCGAGCTTGAGGTAAAACGCCGCACACGGCAGCAGCGTCGCGATGACTCCCGCGGCGGCCATGGCCGCCATGCCTTCCGGTGTCGCATGGACGAGGTGGTCTGCCGAGCGAGCACCCACAGCAGCGGCGACTTGCGCGCCGCCGCTGGCGGCCAGTTCGTCGGCGTGGATCCGCGGCTTGAGCCCAAGCGCGCGTCCGGCCTGGAGAATCGCGGTGGACTCCTCCGGCGTAAAAAAGCCACGGTCGCAGAACACGTCGCACCACTCGGCGTAGGGCGCAGCCGCGGGCAACATCTCGTCAATCACATGCCGGACGTACTCCGCCTGACGACCCCGGTACTCCGGCGGCACCTCGTGTGCGCCCATGAAGGTCGTGGAGAGCTCGATGGGTTGTGTGGCAGACAATCCGCGCGACACCCGCAACATGCGCACTTCGGTGTCGGTGTCCAGACCGTAGCCGCTTTTGGATTCCGCAGAAGTGGTGCCGGCCTTGAGCATCTCGGCCAAGCGCTTCCGCGTGGCTGACGCCAACGCCTCTTCTGTCGCATCCCGGGTTGCACGCACCGTCGAGAGAATCCCGCCGCCGGCAGAGGCGATGTCCGCATAGGTCGCCCCCGACAACCGGCGCCGCAGTTCGTCGCGTCGGTCGCCGGCAAACACGACATGCGTGTGCGGATCGACAAACCCCGGAACCAGTGACCGGCCTCGTCCATCAACGATCGTCGTCTGGGCGGTCACGTCGACCATCGCGCGCACCTGTGCCGACGTGCCCGTGGCAATGATCGTCTCGCCACTGACAGCGACCGCGCCATCAGGCAGCGCGGCGATGTCACCCTGCCGGTCTCCAGCGCGCGGACCAGGACCGGCGACGGTATACAGCTGGTCAAGATGTTCGATTAGAAGAGTAGGGGTGCTTAAGGAGGTGCTCAAGGGGTGCTCGCCGGGTGCTCAGGGGTGCTCGGACGGCCGCCGAAGATTGCGGTGCCGACACGGATCATCGTGGCGCCTTCTTCAATCGCCACCTCGAAGTCGTGGCTCATGCCCATCGACAATTCGGCCAGGCATTCGGCCGGGACGCCTCCGCTGATGAGGGAATCTCGGAGATCGCGCACACCTCGAAACCACGGGCGCGCGTCGGACGGGTTGTCGACGGCCGGCGGAATGATCATCAAACCACGCAGGTTCAGCCCCTTGGCTTCAACGGCGGCTGCCGCCAGTTCACTCAGGGCGCCCGCAGGCACGCCGAACTTTGTGACCTCGCCGGCAAGATCCACCTGAAGCAGGATCTGCGGGCGCCTGCCCGCATCCAGAGCGCCGGCATCAAGCTTCTCCAGCAGAGCGAGACTGTCGACCGAATGAATCCAGTCGAAGGTGGCCGCCGCTTTTTTGGCCTTGTTCGATTGCAGATGCCCGATGAGGTGCCACGTCAGGCCGAGCCCGTCTGTGGCTGCGATCTTGTCGAGTCCTTCCTGCACGCGGTTTTCGCCGAAGTCACGCTGATGTGCAGCCGCCGCCTCGCGGACGGCGTCAGCCGGAAAGGTTTTGGAGACCGCGATGAGCCGGGGAGGTGGACCGGCATGCACGCGCTGCGCCGCCGCCTCAAGGCGACGACGCACGTCATCGAGATTCAGTCCGATCGGGGACACCGCACCCACGTCACAGTACGTGCGCGGGCGTGCCCTTGATGCTCTTGAGGATGCCCTTGGCCAGTTCGGCGTGTTCTCCGGTTGGCGCGAGCTTCAAATACTCCTCGAACGCCTTGATGGCCTCCGGCAGCTGCCCGAGGTTGACGCTCGCCATACCCAGCCGGAAGTGTGCATCGGCCATCGTCGGATCAAGCTTCACGGCCCGTTCAAACTGCGCCTTGGCTTCCGGATACTGAGCCGCATTCCAGTGGATGATTCCCTGGTTCAACACGTCTGCCGCGTTGCCGCCGGTGCCCGTGGTCTCCTGCAGCGCATTCGCCTTGGCGCTCATCTTCGCGGCTTCGCCGAACTTCTTCTGCTGGTTGTAGAGGCTCGCCAGCGACGAGTACGCCTCCGGCGCCTTGGGGTCCACCTCGACAGCTTTCAGATACGACTTCTCGGCCGCGGCTTCGTCCTTTGCCTTCAAGTGGGCATCACCCACGCGCGTGTGGCAAAGACCGCAGTTCGGGATTTTTTCGGCCACGATGGTGAACTTCGCAATGGCTGCGGTGGGATCCGTGTCGAGCAACGCCATGCCCGCCTCGAACTCCGCCTTCATCGTTTCCATCAGTTTGTTGCGTGCCGCCACGTCGTCGGCCGTCATGCCCGACGTGTCGGTGGCGCCGGTGGCCACCGGCACCTTGATGACAACCGGTTCGAGCGTGGTCATGTCGCTCATGTTGACCTTCACGGAGTTGTTGCGCCCCACCAATGTGCCCTTTGACGCCTGCAGCTTCCAGATGCCGGTGCGCAGGCCCGAGCGCGTGAAGTCACCACGCGTGTTGGTCTTGAGTGTCACCGAGAGCACCACGTCGCCGGTGTACTCCAGGATGACCTCCGCCTCCGGAACCGGCTTGCCGGCCTCGTCCACGATTCGGCCACGAAGAGAGCCCATGGCCTGCGCAAACGCCGGGGCGGCAGCAACAGTCAATGCGATGGCCAGCGCGCCAGCGACCAATCCGCGAATTCCAGAGTGACGAGTCATTCAGAACCTCCGTCTGTTATTTTATCATCGTGCGCCGAACACGGCGGCGACATCATCGAGACTTCGTGAGACCGGTGCGGGCGGGAAGGACGCAAGAAAGCGCCTGCCGTAGGCCATTTGGGTCAGGCGCGGATCGAGAACGGCCATGACACCGCGGTCGGATCTGGTGCGGATCAGGCGCCCGAGTCCCTGAAGCAGCGTGAGCGTGGCGAGCGGGATCTGGTACTCGTGAAACGGATGCCCCCCCTGGGCCTGAATGGCGCTGATGCGAGCCGAGACGAGTGGGTCGGCCGGTGACGCAAAAGGCAACCGGTCGATGATGACGCAACTGAGGGCCTCACCGGCGACATCAACGCCCTGCCAGAAACTCGCTGTGGCAAACAACACGGCATGCGGTGTGGCACGGAAGTCCCGGAGGATCGCCGAGCGCGGCGCCTCACCCTGCAGAAACGTCGGCCAGCCGATGTGAGGTCTCACGCGGTCATGCACGTCGCGCATCGCCGCATACGAGGTGAACAGCACAAACGCACGGCCTGACGAACGTACGAGCAGTTCCCGGATGACGCCTGCCGCCGCTACGTTGAAGTCCGGCGAGCGCGGGTCGGGCATCTGCGGTGGCAGGTACAGCAGAGCCTGCGTTGCGAAGTCGAACTCCGACGGCAGACGCAGTGTTCGCGCGCGGTCGAGACCGAGCCGGCCCTGCATGTATGAGAACGACCCACCGACGGTCAACGTGGCCGACGTGAGGATGGTGGCGAGTCGATCGCCGATCACCTTGTCGCGTACGAGGGTGGAGACGTCGATGGGCGCCGCTCGAAACGTCACGCCGCGACCGCGCACTTCAAGAAAGTGCACAAAGGTCGGATCGTCAGCGGCGAGCAGCACCCGCAAATCATCCCGCAGGCCGCTGGCGCGCGCGATGACCGCGGCGAGGTCGTCGGGAATGGGCGACAGCGGCCGGATCGACGCAATCAGCCGGTCCAGTTCTTCCTTGAGCGCGATGGCGTCAGGGCTCAGACGATCCGCCATGGACGGAGTCAGGGTCAGCCGATCCCCGCCGCGCCCCATGCGGATTTCCAGCCGGACGGTGTCAAACAGCCGCCGTGCGGCCCGGTCCACGTCGCCGACGGCATGTTGCCACGCGACCGCGATGCGACCCTCGGTGGGCGGCACCGCGCTGACCGCCTGCAGCGCGTCGCGCGTGAATTCGTCCACTCGATGTGTGCTCAGGGCAATCCCGAAGTACTGCGTGACCACATCCTCGAGCTGGTGGGCCTCGTCAATCACCGCGAAGTCACACGCCGGAATCACCTCACCGAAGTCGCCTTGCCGCACGGATGCGTCGGCACACATCAAATGGTGGTTGACGACAATAATGTCGGAACGATCGGCGCGTTCACGCATCCGGGTGATGAAACAGTCCGCAAACTGCGGACATTCGCGACCCAGACACTGCTCGCTGGTCGCGGTGACCTCGGTCCAGAAGGGAAGCGCGTCTGGCATTTCGGTCAGTTCCGCGCGATCGCCGGTGATGGTGTCCGGCAGCCAGTCCGAGATGACCTCAACCCAATGCTGCTCGTCTTCCGGCAACGTGGGGGCGATGTCGCTCAGGCGATCAAACCGGTGGCGGCACAGATAGTTGGTGCGGCCCTTCATGTACGCGGCTTTGATCTCGATGCCAAGAGCCGAGGCCAGGGCGGGAATGTCTTTGTAGAAGATTTGATCCTGCAGCGTGCGAGTGCCGGTCGAGACCAGAACACGCCGTCCGGCCAGCGCAGAAGGCACGAGGTAGGCGAGTGTTTTTCCGGTGCCGGTGCCTGCTTCTGCGAGCAGCACCCCGCCCTGCTCGAACGTTTCGGCAACGGCGTTCGCAAGCGTGCGCTGGCCCTGGCGGACCTCGAACGTGTCAAAGGCACGCGTGAGGGGGCCGTCAGCCGCAAAGACGGCGTCGACGCTGCCGGTCAGCGCGCCAGGCCGGGATACAGCGGGTAGGTCCGGCACAACGCTTCGACATCGGCACGCACGCCCGCGGCCACCGCTTCATCGTCTGGCGCGGCAAGCACGCGGGCGATGAGCGACGCGACGGTATCCATGTCGGACTCACCGAGGCCGCGCGTGGTGACGGCCGGGGTGCCCACGCGGATGCCACTGGCGACCATCGGCGGGTTCTGATCAAAAGGAATCGCGTTCTTGTTGACGGTAATCGCGGCGCGTCCCAGCGCGGCTTCGGCAACCTTGCCGGTGATGCCCTTCGAGAACACGTCGACAAGGACCAGGTGGTTGTCGGTGCCGCCGCTGACGATCCGGAACCCGTGGTGGGCGAGACAGTCGGCGAGGCGTGCGGCGTTGCGCACGACCTGCTGCTGGTAGGTCGTAAACGCCGGGGCGAGTGCCTCCCTGAAGCAGACCGCCTTGCCGGCGATCACGTGCATCAGCGGGCCACCCTGCACACCGGGGAACACGGCGCGGTCGATCTCTTTCGCATATTGCGCGCGGCACAGAATCAACCCGCCGCGGGGGCCGCGCAGTGTCTTGTGTGTGGTGGTGGTGACGAAGTCGGAGTGGGGGATGGGGCTGGGGTGCAGACCGGCGGCGACCAGCCCGGCGATATGTGCCATGTCGGTCATCACCAGCGCGCCAATGTCATCGGCAACCGCGCGAATGCGCGCGTAGTCGATTTGACGCGAGTACGCACTGGCGCCAACCACGATCAATTTCGGGCGGTGGGTCCGCGCCTGTGTGGCCAGCTCCTCGTAATCAAGTCGTTCATCGTCTTTGCGGACGCCGTACGGAATGATCGTGAAATATTTGCCGCTGAAGTTCAGGGGATGGCCGTGCGTCAGGTGTCCGCCGTGGGCGAGATTCATGCCGAGGATGGTGTCGCCCGGCTGGAGCATGGCCAGATAGACGGCCATGTTCGCCTGAGCGCCCGAGTGTGGCTGGACGTTGGCATGTTCTGCACCAAACAGCTGTTTCGCGCGGTCGATGGCGAGAGTCTCGGCGACGTCGACGAACTCACAGCCTCCGTAATACCGTTTGCCCGGGTACCCTTCGGCGTATTTGTTGGTCATCACCGAGCCCACGGCTTCGAGCACGGCGCGGCTCACGAAATTTTCGGAGGCGATGAGTTCGAGGCCGTGTTCCTGGCGCTCGACTTCGTGGAGGATGGCTGCAGCGATGTCCGGATCGGTCTGGGTCAAGTGCGTCACGCAGGTGTCTCCATCGCGGTGATCTTGTCGATGCGGCGCTGGTGGCGTCCGCCTTCATACGGCGTGTCAAGAAACGCGGCCACTATCTCGCGCGCGAGTGGCTCGGCCGTCAGCCGCGCGCCCAGTGCGAGCACATTGGCGTTGTTGTGGCTGCGACTTAAGCGTGCGGATTCGACCTCGGTGACGACGGCTGCGCGCACGCCGGGCAGTTTATTGGCGGCCATCGCCATCCCGATGCCGGAACCGCAGACCAGGAGACCAAAGTGGGCATCACCGGAGGTCACCGCACGTCCAACAAGGGCGGCATAGTCGGGATAGTCCACCGAGTCGCCGCCGTGAGTGCCGACGTCGAGATAGGTGACACCACGGGCGTCGAGAAAGGATTTGAGCGCGTCTTTGAGTCCCACGCCCGCGTGATCGGCACCAAGTGCGATGCGCATGCGCACGAGTATAGCGGGTTGTACAATCACGTGTGCCTTCCTCAGCCGTCATTGCCGCACGGGGTGCCGAACGCTGGCGCGCCGGTCACCCGTGGATTTATCGCTCAGATGTGCTGAAGGTCGATGCCGACCCTGGGGACCTGGTGGAAGTGCGCTCGGAGCGTGGACGTCCGCTCGGGTACGCGTTTTTCAGCAGCACCTCACAGATCACCTTGCGGATGCTGGGCGACGGACCCCGCGACGAGCGGGAGTTTTTCCGCGAGCGACTGCAGGCCGCGATCAGTTATCGACACCGGGTGGCCGCCGGCGCCGGGGCGTACCGCGTGGTGAACGGAGAGGCTGACAGGCTCCCGTCCCTGATCGTCGATCGATACGGGGATGTCCTCGTCATGCAAACCTTGTCGCAGGGGACCGATGCGCGGCTGGATTTGTTTGTGGAGTTGCTCCAGGAACTGATCGCCCCATCGGGCATCCTGGTGCGCAACGATCCAAAGGTGCGCAGCCTCGAAGGGCTTGAGACGGTGGTCGAAGTCCGGGCGGGAACGGTGCCCGATCTCGTCGATGTCTCTGAAGGCGCCATCCGGTATCAGGTCGACGTTCGTCACGGTCAGAAGACGGGGCTGTTTCTGGACCAGCGCGAAAACCATTTGGTGGCTGGCGCCTATGCGTCCGGCCGTGGTCTTGACGCGTTTGCCTATCACGGGGGATTCGCACTGCAGATGGCGGGGCGTTGTGAGTCGGTGCTGGCGCTCGACGGCTCCGAGCCGGCTGTGGCGGCCCTGGCGGCCAACGCCGAACGTAACGGCCTCACCAACGTCGAGGCGCGTGTCGCCAACGTCTTTGATGAACTGCGCGAACTCGAGATCGCCAAGACCCGCTTTGACACCATCGTGCTCGACCCCCCGGCCTTCGCCAAAACCAAAGCGTCACTGCCCAAGGCGCTGGGCGGCTACAAGGAGATCAACCTCCGGGCGCTGAAACTGCTGCGCCCGGGTGGCATGTTGATCACGTGCACGTGTTCGTATCACGTGTCCGAACCACTGTTTCTCGAAGTCCTCGAACGAGCTGCCGCCGACGCCCTCGCCCCTGTCGTACTTGTGGAAAAACGGTTGCAGGCAAGGGACCATCCGATCCTTTTAGGGGTGCCGGAGACCGCCTACCTGAAGTGTCTTGTGCTCCGTCGTCTGTAATTGCAGCGCGCGCGCTGCGGCACAGGCCTTGCTAGGTTGAGTGACATGTTCAGACACTCCCTGAGTCGCTGTTGGGTCATTGGTGCATGGGTGGTGGCCGCACTGTGGGTGGGCGCGCCCGCGCAGGCGCAAGTCTTCGGGCTCAGGGCCGGTGCCAGCGCGGACCCGGACCAGTTCTATTTCGGCGTCCATGCCGACACCCCACCCTTTGCCGACCGGTTGTCCTTCCGCCCCAACGTGGAACTGGGTCTGGGAAACGATGTCACGCTGGTCGCAGTCAACCTCGAACTGGTCTACCGGCTGCCGCTTCCGCAGTCGTCGCAGTGGGTGCTGTTGGGTGGAGCCGGTCCCGCGGCAAACTTCTACTCGTACAGCGGCATGTTGGACCGCAGTGATAACCAGCTGGGAGGCGGGCTGAACCTGCTCGTGGGCATCGAGCACCGCAACGGATTTTTCGGCGAGGTCAAAGTGGGCCTGATCGACAGCCCGGCCGTCAAATTCGCCGTCGGCTACTCCTTCGGCCGCTGAGCACTCCGAACCGGGCAAGGAGCACCGAGCACCATTCATTGGTATAGTCGCGAATATGGCACGGCCGATCTATTCCCCCCTCACCGAGGCTGATTTCGACCTCGCGTACCCGTCCTCCAGCAAGGTCTATGTGGAGGGCGGCGGTGGTGTGCGCGTGCCCATGCGCGAAATCGCGCTGTCAGGCGATGAACCGCCCGTGCGTGTGTACGACACCAGCGGCCCGAGAGGCTTCGATGTCCATGTGGGTCTGCCTGCGTTGCGTCGAGACTGGATCCTGTCCCGGGGCGATGTGGAGGAGGTTCGCCGCGACACCCAGTCCTCAGTGCTTCGGGCGAAGTCCACGCAGGCCCCGACGCAGCTGGGATACGCCCGCCGCGGCATCATCACGCCGGAGATGGAATTTATCGCCGTGCGCGAAGGGTTCGATGCCACGTTTGTCCGGGACGAAGTGGCGCGCGGTCGCGCCATCATTCCGTCGAATATCAACCACCCGGAACTGGAGCCGATGATCATCGGCCGCCACTTCCTGGTGAAGATCAACGCGAACATCGGCAATTCCGCCGTGTCGTCGACGATCGCCGAGGAGGTCGACAAGCTGCGGTGGGCCGTCAAGTGGGGCGCCGATACGGTCATGGACCTGTCGACCGGCGACAACATCCATGAGACGCGCGAGTGGATCGTCCGCAACTCGCCGGTGCCGATCGGCACGGTGCCGATCTATCAGTGCCTCGAGAAGGTCAACGGCGACCCCGACAAGCTCAACATCGACATCTTCATCGAGACGTTGATCGAGCAGGCAGAGCAGGGCGTCGACTACTTCACGATCCACGCGGGCGTGCGTCTCGGATACATCCCGTACACCGCGAACCGGATGACCGGCATCGTCTCGCGCGGCGGGTCGATCATGGCGAAGTGGTGCCTCGCGCATCACCGCGAGAACTTCCTCTACACGGAGTTCGAGCGGATCTGCGAGGTCATGAAGAAGTACGACGTCGCGTTCTCCCTCGGCGATGGCCTGCGTCCCGGCTCGACCGCCGACGCCAACGATCGCGCGCAGCTCGCGGAGCTCGACACGCTCGGTGAGCTCACCGACATCGCGTGGAAGCACGACATCCAGACGATGGTCGAGGGTCCGGGGCACGTCCCGATGAACAAGATCAAAGAGAACATGGAACTGCAGGCCAAGATCTGCAAGGACGCTCCGTTCTACACGCTTGGACCTCTCGTCATCGACATCGCGCCTGGCTACGACCACATCACGTCGGCAATCGGCGCCGCGATGATCGGCTGGTTCGGCACCGCGATGCTCTGCTACGTGACGCCGAAAGAGCACCTCGGGCTGCCGAACCGCGACGACGTCAAGGACGGCGTGATCGCGTACAAGATCGCGGCGCACGCGGCGGACCTCGCGAAGGGCCACCCGGGCGCGCACAAGCGCGACGACGCTCTGTCCAAGGCGCGGTTCGAGTTCCGCTGGCAGGACCAGTTCAACCTGTCGCTCGATCCGGATACGGCGAAGGACTTCCACGACGAGACGCTGCCCGCACCGGGCGCGAAGGGCGCGCACTTCTGCTCGATGTGCGGTCCGAAGTTCTGCTCGATGAAGATCACCGGCGAGGTTCGCGAGCTCGCCGCGAAGCAGGAGGCGGAAGCCGGCATGGCGGCCAAGGCCGCCGAGTTCAACGCCGGCGGTCAGAAGCTGTACGCCAACGGCGACAGCGACCATCACTAGCCTTCGTCGCGGCGCGGCATGTAGCCGTAGACCATTCCGTCCTGCCCGCGATACGTGGACGGGGTGAGCGGCTCGAACCCTACCTTCTGCGCGACACGGATCGAGGCGCGGTTCTCGCTGGCGATGCCGCACACCATGCGACGCCCGGCGAAGTGGGTCGTGCCCCAGGCGAGCACGGCGCGGACGGCCTCGGTCGCGAAGCCTTTGCCGTGGGCCCACGCGGCGAGCGACCAGCCAAGCTCCGGGTCAGTGATCGCCGGCTCGATCTCGCGCTTGAGCTCGCCGATCCCGACATCGCCGACGTAGCGGTTCGACGCTCGCTCGCGCACCGCCCAGAATCCGAAGCCCATCAACTCCCAGTGTCCGACGTAGCGGAGCAGGCGGGCCCAGGTCTCCTCGCGCGTCGACGGCGTCCCACCGATGTACCGCGTGACGTCTGGATCGGACCACATCGCGACGAGCTCGGCGAAGTCCGCGACACCGTGGCCGCGCAAGATCAGTCGGTCGGTCTCGAGGATGGGAACCTGCACGGATCGAAGGTCTCATGCCTCGAAAGCTGCGACATTGCAGCGCTCATGAGACTGCGCCTCCTGATCGCGACCACCCTGTTCGCCGCCGCGTGCGGTGAAGTGAAGAATTCGACCTCGGATGCGGCCGTTGATGCGGAGATCGACGCAGCGCCGGAGCCGCTGCCGCCGGCGTCGACGGCGCACACCCTGACACCGGATGGGCTCGAGCTGAACGCTTCGCGCGCCTACGGCACCGGGCTGGTCCTCGTGGGATCCCGTCCGTCGGCGACCCCCGACGCTCGTGACGGCGTCGTCATGATCCTCGACGCCAGCGCCAACACGGCCTCGTTCATCGGCGGCACGCTCAACGATCAGCTCTACGCGGTCGCGACCAAGCCGGGTGCGCTGGTCGTGGTCGGCCTGACCCGGAGCTTTCGCGCCACGGGCCAGGTTGGTGATCAGTCGATGGTGATCCGGAACCAGCCCTCCGGCTTCGCCGTGGCCCGCTACTATTCGGCCGCCGACGAAGCGATCCAGCTCCGCGCCGTCGAATCGCACGGAGCGGGATGGGTGATGGCGGGCCGGCACCTCAACGGGGACGCGCTCGGGATGGTGGTCGCCGCGGTTGATACGCGACCGACTCGGGCGATCTCGCTCCGGTTCGGGCTCGCGAACTATCAGCCTCGGCAGATCGCGAGCGACGTCGGCCGCGCGTACGTCGTCGGCCATGCCCTGATCGGCACCGAGGACGTCGGCTTCGTGGTCGCGGTTGACGGTGCAACACTGACGCCGATCTGGGTTCGCAGCGTGTCGTCGTCGGTCGGCGCCAAGCTCCATGGCGTGGCCGTGAACGGCACGGCCCTCGAGGTCGTCGGTGGGCGGGGTGGCGACGGGCTCCACCTGACGTTCGACAGTGCGACCGGCCAGGTCCTGTCCTCGCGGCAGCTGCTGGGGCGGCCGATCGAGGGAGCGAAGGTCGAAGGGGGTGTGGTGTGGCTCGCGGGGCGCGATGGGTCGGGCTCGTGGGCGGGCTTCGTGAAGAACGGCACACTGCGTGGCGCCGTGTTCGCGTCGGTCTCCGTCCCGGTCGCGTCCCCCACGACACTGCTCACGATGGGAACGAACGTCGCCCTGATCGGGGGCCGCAGCCTCGGTAGCGTCGAGCTGCCGCTCAACGCCGATCCGGTCGCGGCATGCGGCGGGATGGGGATCGGGATGTCATTCGTCGTCGATGGCGCCACGGCGGACGTCACCGTCGCGACCGCGACCGCCCAGACCGCGGCCCTGAGCCTCGTCTTCGAGAGCCTGCCGGCCGCGCAGATCACCGCTGGTGCCGTGCAGACCGTCGGCGCCTGCCTGTAGCTCGCGGTCCACGGGGCGGCGGTTCACGCGGGCGAGGGACGACAGCACGGCGAACAGCTCGTTCGGCTCGACGGGCTTGGGGACGTGATGGTTGAAGCCGGCGCTCAGCGCGCGCATCCGATCCAGCGTCCGCGCGAACGCGGTGAGCGCGATCGACGGAACCTGTCCGCCGGCGCCAACCGCGAGGGCGCGGACGCGGGTCATGAACTCGTACCCATCGAGCCCGGGCATTCCGATATCGGAGATCAGGATATCCGGGCAAGCGGAGCGGATCTCCCGGAGTCCTTCTTCGCCCGAGCTGGCGAGCGTCACCGTGATCCCGCACTGCTCGAGGAGCTCCTTGACCAGGTCGCGCGCATCCGGCTCGTCGTCGACGACGAGGACCGAGAGACCCTGGAGCTCGGGCGGACACGAGTAGCCGGTCGACGACTCCGCGGACGTGGCGGCGTACTCCGCCGTCGTGGCGACGGGGAGCGTGACCTTGAACGCCGTGCCCTTTCCGGTGCCGTCGCTCGCGACGGCAATCTCGCCACCGTGCGCGGCGACCAGGTGCTTGACGATCGCCAGGCCAAGACCGAGGCCCCCGTGCCTGCGCGCGGTCCCGGCATCGCCCTGGCGGAATCGCTCGAACACGTGGGGGACGAACTCGGCGGCAATCCCCACGCCGGTATCGACAATCATCAGCTCGAGCGCGCTGTCACCTGGTTCGATCATGACGCGAATGCTGCCGCCGTTCGGCGTGAACTTGATGGCGTTCGTGAGGAGGTTCCAGACGATCTGCTGGAGCCGCGTCGCGTCCCCCATCACCATGCCCATCGACAGCGCCGACTGGATCCGGATCTGCTTCGTCTCGGCGGCGGGGCGCACGGACTCGACCGCGTCCGCCACGATCTGCGCGAGCTCGATGCGCTCGAGCTTGAGCCGCAGCTTCCCCGACAGGATGCCGGACACGTCGAGCAGATCTTCGATCACTTTGGCCTGCGCGCGCGCGTTGCGTTCGATCGTCTCGAGGGCTCGGCTCACCCGGTCGGGCGGCAGCTCACCGGTCCGCAGCATCTGGACCCAGCCGAGCATCGCCATGAGCGGGGTGCGCAGCTCGTGCGAGACCATCGCGAGGAAGTCGTCCTTGAGTCGGTTCGCGATCTCGGCGTCGGCCCGGGCCACGCTCTCGCGCACCAGCAAGCTCTCGCGGTCGGCCGCGGCGCGCTTGCGCTCGGTCACGTCCTTGAACACGATCGCGACCTGCCGCAATGCCGGCTCCCCCGCGCGGCTCGCGTACACGTCGAACCACCGGCCCATCGCGGGCGCATGATTCTCGAACCGGATCGGCTCGCCGTCGAGCGCGACCTTGCCGTAGCGCTCGAACCACGACCGATCGAGATCGGGCACGAGCTCGTGCGCGGTCTTACCGACTGCGTCGACGAGACCGGTGTGGGCCTCGAAGGCTGGGTTGGCCTCGAGGAATCGATAGTCGACCGGACGATCTTGCTCGTCGAACATCAGCTGGATCAGCGCGTAGCCGTCGTCGATCGATTCGAACAAGGCGCGATAGCGTTGCTCCGACGCCCGGAGGGCAGCCTCGGCCTCTTGACGTCGCGTCTCCTGGTGCCGGAGCTCGGTGACGTCGTGGCCTTGCGTGAGGATGCCGATCACCGCGCCATCCGCGCCGCGGATCGGTTGGTAGACGAAGTCGAGGAACGCCTCGGTGAGCGGTGCGCCCGGCTCGCGCTGAACGGATACCGGCACGTTGCGGCCGACGAATGCTTCGCCGGTCGTGAACACGCGGTCGAGGAGCTCCAGGAAGCCCTGGCCCTCGATCTCGGGCAGCGCCGCCCGCACGGGCTTGTTCAGAATGTCGCGGTGGCCGACGAGCTGAAAGTAAGCCGGGTTCGCGAGATCGAACACGTGGGTCGGTCCACGGAGGAAGCACATGAACCCGGGCGCCTGCTGGAACATGTCGCGCAGGCGCTCGAGCGATTGAGGTGCCTCGGTCGGGGATGCGGAGTGACTCATCGACTCCTTGCGTTCCTACCCCGCAACTCCACGGGAAGCCTTCGCCTTACGCGGACCTCCGTGATCGCAGGTGGAAAACCGGGGCGGCCGCGGCGTGCGATCTCGCCCGGTTCGGCTCGCGGGCCCGGCTTTTTCCTAGACAAGTCTGCGAAATCAGGAAATATTCATGGCGTCACGGGTGTGACGTGTCGTGTCGGTCCAGTCGAAACGAACGCTAAAAGTCGAGAAGCTCGCGCGGATCTACGACCAGGAGATCGCGCCGGTCTGGGGAACGCGTTTCGGCAAGATGCTGCTCCGCAACCTCGCGGTGCCTGACCGCGGTCAGGTGCTCGACATCTCGTGCGGGACGGGCTACCCGACGGTCGAGATCCTGCGGCGGATGAACGAGGGCAGCCGGCTGATCGCGATCGATGCGTCGAGCGCGATGCTCGACGTCGCGCGGCGCAAGGTCACCGAGCTCGGTCCGCTCGGCAAGAAGGGCGTGTTCTTCCGCACCGAGAGCCCGGTGCCCAAGCTGTCGTTCGCCGATGACGTCTACGATCTGGTGGTCTGCAACCTCGGGCTCAACGAGATGCCGAGCCTCGAGGTCGCCTTGCGCGACTTCGCTCGCGTCGCGAAGAAGGGCGGCGAGGTTCGCTGCACGCTGCCGCTCGCGGGCACGTTCGAGGAGTTCCACGACCTCTACCGCGAGGTGCTGATCAAACACGACAAGCACGAGGCGCTCGAGCGGCTCGAGACCTACGCTTCGCGCTATCCGACGCTCGATCACGTCGAGCGCTGCATGAAGACGGCGAACCTCAGCGGCGGCGTCGAGATCGAAGAGTTCTCGCTGCTGTT
>JBKJTD010000425.1:0-14348 GCA_046590915.1 Vicinamibacterales bacterium | reverse complement strand
AGCGCGCCGTGAACTTGTGGTTGTTGTTCAGGTTGTAGTCGGTTTTGAACAGGAAACGCGTAGCCGGGGTCTCGCCGGGGTAGTCCTGGTAGGGGCCCGTCTCGTACTTGAAGCGCTGCGAGAGGAACGACGAGAGCGCGTCGAGATCGGACGCGCGCACGCGCGTGATCGAACCGCCGACCGTCTCCGTGCCGGTATTGGCGCGGAACGTCGTCGCCGGGCGCGAGTCGAGCTCGGTCTCGTAGTTGCCGAAGAAGAACAGCTTGTTGCGCACGATGGGGCCTGACACCCAGCCGCCGGTGTTGCGGAAGTCAAACTGGCCGGGGTTGAACGTGTTGGCGCCCGCTGTGGTGCCCACGAGGCTGTTGTCGCGCATCTGGTGGTAGAGCGATCCGCGGAACTGGTTCGTGCCGCTGCGCGTGACACTGTTCACGCCGGCGCCGATGAAGTTGCCCTGACGCACGTCGAACGGCGCGATGTTGACCTGCACCTGTTCGATCGCGGCAAGCGAGATTGGCGCGACGCCCGTGCGGTCGCCCGGCGAGCCGCCGAGGCCGAACGAGTTATTGAACGCGGCGCCGTCAATCGTGATGTTGTTCAGGCGGTTGTCGACGCCGCCAAACGAGAGGCCGCCGCCCGACTGGGGCGTGAGACGCGTGATCGACTCAAGACGGCTGCTGATGTTCGGTAATCTCTCGAGTTCCTGGCGGCCGATCTGGGTCGCGGCGCCCGTGCGGTTGGACGAGAACACGGGATCGGCCGTGCCGGTGACCGTCACCGACTCGGTGACCGTGATCGGGGCGACCGAGAAACTCAGATCGGTGGCCACGCCGAGGTTGACGGTGACATCGTCCTTCGACTGCGGCGCGAACGCGGTGCCCCCGCCCGCGTGGGCGACTGTCACCGAGTACGGGCCGCCGACGCGCATGCCGATGATGGTAAAGCGGCCGTCGGCGCGCGTCGTGGCGTCGTACGTCGTGCCCGAGGGCAGGTGAATGGCGACGACGCTGGCGCCCTCGACGGGCTGCGACTGCGGGTTGACGACGGTGCCAGCCATCGAGCCGGTGGTGACGCCCTGCGCGAAGGCCTGGCCCGAGGGCCACAGCAGCGCGCAGAACGCCAGAAGGACAATCGTTCTCAACATGCGTTTCATCTGATGTGCTCCTACAACTATCTGGTTTGGGAATTTCTAGCGTCCACATTCTCGCTTACGTTGATGGACTACGCCAGAGGCGTAACATCGAGGTGAACAGTAACACCGAAGCGTGCCGGAAGCATCACCACCAGGCTCAATGCGCCAGCCGCGGCGACCGACAAATGGCGGAGGTTGGTCGGCATTCAGGTGGTCCTGTCCATTACGAGGACCGAGCGAAGCAGTGCGTTGGCGCCGTTCGCGCAATCCTCCCAGCGCGTGAGTTCGTTGGGTGAGTGACTGACGCCGCCAACGCTTGGCACAAAGATCATCCCCATCGGTCCAAGTTGCGCCATCATCTGTGCGTCGTGACCGGCGCCACTGGGCAGCCGCGCGTGACCAAGACCCAGCCCGTCCGCTGCACGCTCGATGGCGGCCTGCACGTCGGGTGAGGCGATCGCCGGTGGATTGCGACTCAGCGCGTCGATGGTGATCGTCGTCTGTGTCGACGATGCGATGGCCTGTGCTCGTGCGCGAATCTCAGTGACAATCCCTGCCAGCTTCTCCATCGACAGGTCGCGAAGCTCAATGGTGAATTGCGCCCTGCCGGGGATCACGTTCGGCGCATTTGGCTCGATCTCGAATCGTCCCACCGTGCCCACCTGCCGACCGGCCTGCCCCATCACAACCTCCCGGACCACCAGCGTGAGCTGTGCGGCCGCAATCAGCGCATCCTGCCGATCGGCCATGGGTGTTGTGCCCGCATGATTGGCCACGCCCGTGACGGTGGCCGTGTAGCGATCGATCGCGACGATGCCCTCCACCACGCCGATGGGTGTCGCGCGTTTGTCGAGCGTGCCTCCCTGCTCGATATGGAGTTCGAGGTAGCAGTGGTGCGCACCTTTCGGTCGCACCGCCTCCATGATGCGATCGGGCGCACCACCAATCTTCCGGATGGCCTCCGCGCGCGTCATGCCGTTCCACACTTGATCCATGTCGGCGGGTTGAATGTCGCCGGCGACGATCCGGCTGGAGCTGAGTCCGCGGCCGAAGGCCACGCCCTCCTCTGCCGCCCACACGACCATTTCGAGCGGGTGCCGCGTCTGGACGCCTGCGGCGGCCAGCGTCTCCAGCGCTCCCAGTGCCGCGAGTGATCCCAGATCGCCGTCGAAGTTGCCCCCGTTGGGGACCGAGTCGATGTGTGACCCGAACAGGATCGGTGCGAGCGTGGCTTCACGGCCCGCGCGCCTGGCGAAGATGTTGCCGGCGGGATCGACCTTCGGTTCGAGCCCCGCGGCGCGCATCAGACCGATGACGTATCGTCGGCCTGAGACGTCGGCGTCGGAATACGCGACGCGGCTGACGCCGTCGGCAAACGTGCCTCCCGGAGGTCGACCATGCAGGCTGAGGGCTTCGATCCGCTGCCTGAGCACACTGCCGTCAACCAGTGGCCCGGCGATGCGCTGCGCACCGCGCAGATGCAGGGCCGAGATGATCGGCGCCGCGGCAAGTCCTCCGAGAAAGGCGCGACGGCTCATGGACATGGGCGCCATCCTACACGGGACCGGTGCATAATGCCCGCCATGCCCAGCCCGTCTCTTCGTCGTGCCACCGCCACCTGTATCGTTCTCGCGCTCCCCCTATTCGCGGCGCTGCAGCCGAGCCTCGACGCTCAGTCAGCGCCGCAATCGACACCTGCTGCAGTGGAACCGAAGCCGTACTTCACGGAACCGGCGATCTCGCCCGACCGCACCGAGATCGCGTTCTCATCGGGCGGCGACCTGTGGGCCGTGCCCCTCGCCGGCGGTGATGCGCGCCTGCTGGCGTCACATCCGGCCAACGAGTCGCATCCCGAGTACTCGCCCGATGGCAGGACACTCGCGTTTGTGTCCGACCGCTCGGGTGGCGGCGACATCTACCTCCTCACGCTGGTCAACGGCGACCTGCGCCGGCTGACGTTCGACGACGGCAATGAGGTGCTCGATGGGTGGTCCCGCGACGGACAGTGGGTCTATTTCTCCTCCAGTGCGCGAGAGATTGCCGGCAACGACATCTACCGCGTGCGGGCGTCAGGCGGAATGCCGATGGCCGTGACCGCCGACAGGTTCACCAACGAGTTCGCAGCGGCCCCCTCGCCCGACGGACAGTCGATCGCCTTCAGCGCGCGCGGCAATGGCCCGGGGCAGTGGTGGCGCAACGGACACTCGCACCTCGACGAGTCCGAAATCTGGATGATGCGCGGGCTCTCCACCACGTCGTACGAAAAACTCGTGGACCGCGGCGCAAAGAACTACTGGCCGATGTGGAGCGGAGACGGCAACAGCCTGTATTTCATGTCCGACCGCAGCGGCGCGGAGAACATCTGGACCAAACCGCTGCGGGGCGAACCGACACAGGTCACCACGTTCCGTGCCGGTCGCGTGTTGTGGCCCGGCATCTCGGCTGACGGACGCACGATCGTCTTTGAACGCAACTTCGGCATCTGGACGCTGGATGTATCCTCCGGCCGCGCGGCTGAAGTCCCGATCCGCCGCCGGGGCGCCTCGACCGGTCCTGTGAGCGAACACCTGACGCTCACCACCGGCTTCAGCGACCTGGCGCTGTCGCCCGACGGCCGCAAGGTGGCATTCGTAGCGCGCGGTGAGATCTTTGCCGCATCAGCCCGCGACGGCGGCCACGCCGCCCGCGTCACCCACAGTCTCGCCCGTGAGACACAGATCGACTGGGCGCCCGACAGCAAGCGCATTGTGTATCTGTCCGAGCGCGGCGCGGTGAACCACCTGTTCATGTACGACTTCACATCGTCCACCGAGACACAACTGACGAATGCTGCCACGGGCGACGAGGCGCCCAGATTTTCACCGGACGGTCTGATGCTGGCCTTCGTGCGCGATGACACATCGCTCATCGTCATGGACGTGGCCACCAAGCAGGAGCGAGTGGTGGCGAAGGGCTTCATCAGCGCGTCGCCGCGCAATCTGGCGTGGTCGTCCGACAGCAAGTGGATTGCGTATCTCGGTCTGAGCACACGCTCCTTCCGCAACGCCTACATCGTGCCGGCGGCCGGCGGTGAGGGCCGCGCGGTCACGGCGATTCCCAATGCCAATACCAACACGCTCTCGTGGAGCCCCGACGGCACGTTCCTGGTCTTCAACACGAGCCAGAGGACCGAGGACACCGAAGTGGTGCGCGTCGACCTTGTGCCGCGCGCGCCAAAATTTGCCGAGGATGTGTTCCGCGATCTGTTCAAGGAAGAACCGGCGCGCCCGGCGGCTGGCGCGGCACGCGCGGGCAACGCGGGCAACGACGGCCGCGCGGGCGGCGCCGCTGCGCCACGCGCCGAGATCAAACCCGTCGAGATTGACTTCGACGAAATCAGGCGTCGCGTGAGCACGCTGGCTCTGGGAACGAACTACAGCGCGCAGGGCGTCAGCCCCGACGGAAAATGGCTGCTCGCGAGCGGCGAGAGCAACCTGTATGTGTATCCACTCGACCCACCCACAGGCGGCGGTGGCGGTGGCGGTCGAGGCGGCGGTGCCCCAGGCGGACAGTCGCGGCAGTTGACGACGACGCCCGGCGGCAAATCGAACGCACAGTTCACCTCTGACAGCCGCGAGGTGTTCTACCTCGAGGGCGGACGCATCAACGTTGTCGGCGTCGACTCGAGGCAATCACGCGCCGTGAACGTCACCGCCGAACTGGACGTGGACTTCTCCCAGGAGAAGATGGAGGTGTTCCGCCAGGCGTGGACGTACATGCGCGACGGCTTCTACGACGACAAGTTCCACGGCGCGGACTGGAGTGACGTCCAGTCCGTCTTCACCCCCGTCGTCGCCGGCGTGCGCACGTCTGATGAACTGCGGCGAGTGCTCAACCTCATGCTGGGCGAATTGAACGCGTCGCATCTTGGCGCAGCCGGTGGCACCGGATTCACGGGCCAAGCGTCCAGCAACGGTCGCCTGGGCGTCATGGTGGATCGCGGCGAGTACGAGTCGGGCGGCCGCCTGAAGATCACATCGGTCGTCCCCCTAGGTCCCGCAGCGATCTCGAAACAGATCAAGGCCGGCGACTACATCACCTCGATCAACAACGTGGTGGTCAACGCACGATTCAATCTCGACGAACAGCTCATGCACCAAGTCGGCAAACGCGTGGAAGTGCGGGTGTCAGTCACCGCCGACGGCGCGAACCTGCGCACGGTCGCGCTCGCGCCGATCAGCGCCGGCGCGGAGCGCACGCTGCTCTATCGCGACTGGATCGAGACCAACCGCGCCTACGTGGACAAGGTCAGCGGGGGCAGGCTGGGCTACGTGCACATCCGCGACATGTCCGAGGGTGCGCTTCGCCAACTCGCGCTCGACCTCGACGCGGACAATCGCGCCAAGGCCGGCGTGGTCGTGGACGTGCGGCACAACAACGGCGGCTTCGTGAACGTCTACGCAATCGACGTGCTGGCACGACGCGGATACCTGACGATGACGCCGCGTGGCCTGCCGGCGTCACCGGCGCGAACCTCGCTTGGGCAGCGCTCGCTGGAACTGCCCACGATCCTCGTGACGAACCAGCACTCGTTGTCCGACGCCGAGGATTTCACCGAAGGATATCGCCAGCTGAAACTCGGCAAGGTCGTCGGGGAGCCCACGTCGGGCTGGATCATCTTCACAGGCAGCGCCACGCTTGTGGACGGCACCACCATCCGCATGCCTGGTACGCGCATCACCTCGAACGACGGCCAGACGATGGAACGCAACCCGCGAGGGGTCGACGTCCCCGTGACGCGCCCGATCGGGGAAACATACCTGGGCAAGGACAGTCAGCTTGAGACGGCCGTGCGGGAGTTGCTCAAGCAGATTGGTGGATGACGGCCTACGCTACTGACGGTTGTAGGAGATGCCGGCCGCTTGCGCCTGGGTGATCGCCACCACCATGGCGGGCACCACGGTCACGCCCGGCAGCAGGTGTGCCCGCAACTCCGTGCCGATCGCCGCCGCGTCCCCTTTGCCGCGCGCCGCAAGCTCAAGCGTCCACGCGCCGAGCGCGTTGTTGCACATCAGGAACTTCGCGCCCCTCTTCTGGAGATTGGCGATCGAACACGCCACGATCGCACCGCCAAACGGCGCCAGTGGCGGCACGCCCATCCCCTGCGACAACAGGTGCCCATCAGCCTCGGTCGGGCTGTTGAACACGTTGCGTGTGTACCCGCGGCCGTTGGCGTCCTTCAGAGTGAGCAGCTCGCCGACGCCGTACTTCGCCCAGATGGCATCGTCAAAGCCCAGCGGAATGCTCGACTGCGGCCCAATGCCGTAAAAGCTGCCGACCGCGCCGACCTCGTTCGGCTGCGCGCCGTGCGCTCCCGTGAAGCCGCTGAAGTAGTTGAGCATGTGCAGGAGCGGCAGGCCGTTGCCGTGCGCGTTGAAGTCGAAGAAGCAGCGATGCTGTCCTCGGACCTCCTTGAGCCAGTCGGCTGGACCGGGTTGCGCCTGTTCGGCACGGAGCCGCGCCAAGGGCACGGCGGCTGCCGCGGCAGCCACCCCGCCAGCCAGGAAACGACGACGGGTGGTTTCGACTGAACGCACTTCGACCTCCAGAGGATGAAATGGGGAGGCCGTTATTTAGCGCCCTGGGCAGCACATTTGTCAAGAGGCGGACTCGCCTGAAGAAATAGCGGGTCAGTCGTCCTTTGGATCACGGCGGCGCGGCGCATACCAGAGGTCCATGCCCTCGCGCTGCCTGACGCCTCTCGTGCCTCGAAGAGCCTGCCGAATCATGAAGAGCCACACTTCGGCCACCGAATGCGTTCGCAGTTTCCTGCCCGACGTCAGCACGGTCTGCCTCAACACGACGAACCGCCCCTGCCGCTTGAGCGCGCGGCTCATGATGATCTCTTCCCCGCCGAAGTAGGTTTCGTCAAAACCGCCCACGGCCTCAAACGCGGTTCGCGTGCAGAACAGGAAGCATCCGGCGGCGAGGCCCGCCACGCGAAAACCAAGGACGAACAGCGGCATGATCGCTTTTGCATACCAGGGCACCTGCTCATCAAGCTGCACAGCCGCGCCGCCACCAACGGCACCCTTTCTCATTGCATCGAGAGAGGCGCGAACCACAGCCTCGTTCACGATCGTGTCCGCATCGACAAAGATGAAGAACTCGCCGAGAGCCTCGCGAGCACCTGAATTCCTCGTGGCCGCGATCTGCCGCTTGTGAACCTTGATGATTCTGGCGCCATGGCCTTCGGCGACCGCAGCCGTCTCATCAGTAGACCCATCGTCAACCACAATGACTTCGTAGGGCTCGCCCAGCGCGCCGACGACGGCGTGCACCGCATCCACGGTGGCGCCGATCAATCCCGCTTCGTTCCAGGCCGGGACGATGAATGAGATCATGCCCTTATCGTAGACGCTGGATTGCCAGGGTAGCCGCTGGCGGCCGGTGATCTCTTAGAATCACCCCATGCGCTTCTCGAACACACTCATCGTGCTGCTCATCGCGGCGGCTGGCAGCGTGCATGCCGACAATTGGCCGCACTGGCGTGGACCAACCGTATCAGGCGTATCAGCCGAGACCGGCCTTCCCTCCCGCTGGAGCAGCTCGGAGGGTATTGCGTGGAAGGCCGCCATCGCTGGGCTTGGTGTGTCTTCGCCCATCGTTTGGGGCAATCGCGTGTTCGTGACCTCGCAGGTGGGCAGCGGCGCCTCGCGCCAGGGTCCGCGATTGGCGCAGGGTGCCGAAGCCGTGGCCAGTGGCGAGCGACCACTCGGAGCCGGCGCGGCCGGAACCGCGGCAGCGGCTGAGGGCATTGCGTTCCTCGTGACGGCTTTCGATCGCGCCACCGGCGCGAAGCGTTGGGAATCGGTGACCAGGGCCGAGGGCCCGCTGCCGGCGGTTCACGACAAGCACAACATGGCGTCGTCGAGTCCGGTGACCGATGGTGAGCGCGTGTATGCCTGGTTCGCCACGGGCCAGATTGCCGCGATTGACATGACCGGCAAGACCGTTTGGACGAAGCACCTCGGCACCGACTACAGCCCGTTTGAGATCAATTGGGGTCACGGCAGCTCGCTCACCATTCACAGGGGGCAGCTCCTGTTGATTTGCTATCACGATCGCGCGTCGTATCTGTTGTCACTGGATGCGGCGACCGGCGCGGTGCGCTGGAAGTCCGATCAGCCGCGCGGCGTCACGTCCTACAGCACGCCACTCGTAGTCGAAACCACGGGCGGCGCCGCTGAGATTGTCGTCAATTCGAGCGTGGGCATCGCGGGCCACAACGCCACCACCGGAGAAGTGCTCTGGCGGTTCAACGAAGACAACCGGTTTCCGGTTCCAATGCCGGCGGTCCACGACGGCGTGATTTACACCAGCCGTGGCTATCGCAGCAGCCCGTTCATGGCGATTCGTCCCGGCGGCAGGGGCGACATCGCCGGCAGCCATGTGGTCTGGCGTGTGCCGTCGGGAGCGCCTTACATCTCGTCGCTCGTGCATTACAACGGCCTGATTTACATGGTTGGCGACGTCGGTGTTCTGACCGTCACCGACGCAAAAACCGGTAACCGAGTGTTCCAGGAACGCATCGGCGGTGTCTACAGCGCGTCACCGGTTGCGGCGGACGGCAAGGTCTACCTCCTGAGCGAAGACGGGGAAACGATCGTGCTTTCCGCCGGTCGAACGCCGGCGATTCTCGCGCGCAACAAACTGGATGCGCGGCAGCTCGCGTCCCCCGCCATCTCCGGCGGACGGCTTTTCATTCGATCAGACGACGCACTGTACGCGATCGGAAAGTAGCGGCGAAACGGTGAGCGCCTCAACCGCTCTCTCCGCAAGGCTCGTCGTCGCGGCCACGCTCGGCGCAGCCGGGGCCGAGCCACAGCGTCCTTTTCGCATGGCGCGCGTCTATACTCTCGCCATGCGCACCAGACACCTGACCGTCGTCCTGCTTGCCCTTGGTCTCGTCGGATTCGTCACGTTGCGGGGGCAGGACCGCCAGGCCGCCGCCGGCGACACGGCGAAGCCTGGTGAGGGCTTCACGCTCAAGACTGCTGAAACCATTGAGTTCACCACCGACGAAGTGACGTGGATGCAGGTGGACGTCTCGCCCGACGGCGGGACGATCGTGTTCGACCTGCTCGGCGACCTCTACACCATGCCGATCGGGGGCGGCGAGGCCAGGCGGGTCATCGGCGGGTTGTCGTTCGAGAGCCAGCCGGTGTGGTCGCCCGACGGCAAGACCATCGCGTTCCTGACCGACCGCACCGGTGTCGAGAACCTGTGGATCGCCGACGCCGACGGCGGCAACCCGCGCGCGGTCAGCAAGGACGGCACGACCAACGCCAGCCCGCAGATCATGGTGTCGCCGGAGTGGACGCCCGACGGCCAGTACCTCGTCGTCTCGAAGTCTCGAGCACCCGATCCCGGCACGTTCTGGCTGTTCCTGTATCACCGTGACGGTGGCACGGGCGTCCGCGTGGGCGCGCCGCCACCCACGCCTCCCGGTCCCGACGCCCAGGGTCCGCCGGCGGCGCCGCCCGTCAACCGGATGGGCGCCACGGTGGCGCCGGACGGCCGCTACATCTACTACGCCCAGCGCACCGGCACCTTCACCTACAACGCGCGCTTCCCGCTGTGGCAGATCCACCGTCACGATCGTGAAACGGGTGATGTATCGCAAGTGACCAACGCGCAAGGCAGCGCCATGCGTCCGGCGATCTCGCCTGACGGCAAGTGGCTCGTGTTTGGCACACGGCACAAGACACAGACCGGCCTTCGCGTCCGCAACTTGGAAACCGGCGCCGAACGGTGGCTCGCCTATCCGGTGACACGCGACGACCAGGAATCGCGCGCCAGCCGCGACACCCTGCCCCGCTACGACTTCATGCCCGACGGCAAGTCGCTCGTCGTGCCGGTGGCCGGGAAGCTTCAGCGCATCGACTTCGAGACCGGCGCCGCGACACCCATCCCGTTCACGGCCCGGGTGCAGGCCGAGATCGCCCCGCGCGTCTACACGCCGGTGCGCGTGGAGGACGGACCCACGGTCCGCGCCCGCCTGATCCGCTGGCCGACGCTCTCGCCAGATGGGACGAAGCTGGTGTTCAGCGCGATGAACCGCCTGTACATCAAGGACATGCCAAGCGGGGCTCCCCGGCTGCTGACGTCACCAGCCGGGTCTCAAGACCCGCCTCTACGTGAGGGCGAATTCATGCCAACGTGGTCGCCCGACGGTCGCTCCATTGTCTACACGACGTGGACGACGGCCGGCGGTCAGATCAAGAAGGTGCGGCCACCGGCGAACCGCCAGAAACGCTGACGCAGAACGAAGGGTATTACCTGGATCCCACCTTCACGCCCGACGGCGCGCGCGTGGTGTACCTGGCCGGCGCCGCATCGGACCAGCTGTATTCGATCCTCATGGACACGCCGCCCGAAACCGAGCACCAGGGCGACGAAGGGGCCCCGCGCGAGATCGGCGGCATCAGCCCACCCAACACGCTCGAGATCCGCTGGATGCCCGCCGGTGGCGGTGCCTCGACCCTGGTGGCCTCGGCACAGAACGGCCGCGGTCCGCAGTTCACGCGCAACGATTCATCGCGCGTATATCTCACCACCAATCGCGGCCTGCAATCGATCACGATGGACGGCTACGATCGGCGCACCCACCTGCGCATCACGGGCGTCGGGCCGGGCAATAACCCGCCTGCGGCCGGCGCCATCCGCCTTTCGCCCGATGGCACCCGCGCCTTCGTCAACCTGCAGGAAAAGCACTACCTCGTCACGGTGCCGCGCGCCGGCCGCGAGACCGTGGAGGTCCGCATCCAGGGCCGCGCCGAGAACACCGCGGTGCCGGTGAAGCGCATGTCGATGGACGGCGGCGATTACCTCGACTGGACGGCTGACGGGACCGCCGTGACCTGGGCGTGGGGCGCCCAGTTCTTCCGCCAGCCGATCGCCGCGAACGAACCCGTGAAGACCGACGTGGTCGTCGAGCTGCCGCGCGCGAAGCCGCAGGGCTCGGTTCTGCTCACCGGCGCGCGCATCATCACCATGAAGGGCGACGAGGTGATCACCCAGGGTGACGTGCTGGTCACCGGCAACCGCATTGCCGCGGTTGGCCGCCGCGGTTCGCTCAAGGTACCCGCGGACACCCGCACCATCAACGTCGACGGCAAGACCATCATGCCGGGCATGGTCGATGCCCACTCGCACATGTGGGCGCCGCGCGGCCTGCATCAAACCGAGGTCTGGCAGTATCTCGCCAACCTGGCCTACGGCGTGACGACAACGCGCGATCCGCAGACGTCGACGCCCGATGTATTTGCCTATGCCGACATGGTCGACAGCGGCATGATGCCCGGTCCGCGCGTCTACGCCACCGGACCCGGCGTGTTCTCCGGTTCAGGAATCGAGGACCGCGACGCTGCGTTCCGTTTCGTCAAGCGCTACAAGGAGGCGTACCGCACCAACACCTTGAAGCAGTACGTCGCTGGCGACCGGATCGTCCGTCAGTGGATCATCGAGGCCTGCCAGGAATACGGCATCACCGCCACCATCGAGGGCTCGCTCGACCTGAAGCTGAACCTGACGCAGATGGCCGACGGCTACTCAGGCCAGGAACACAGCTTCCCGATCGCGCCGCTCTACAAGGATGTGACGACGTTTGTCGCGAAGACCAAGACGTTCTATACGCCCACCATCCTGGTGGCGTACGGCGCGCCATGGAGCGAGAACTACTGGTTCCAGAACGCCAGTCCGGCGGAGGACGCCAAGCTGCGCAAGTGGATTCCCTGGGAGCTGCTCGACGGCATGGTGCGGCGCCGGCCCCAGTGGTTTCTGCCCGAAGAGTACGGCCACACCTTGATCGCCAAGGGCGTGGCCGACGTGGTGCGCGCGGGCGGCAAGGCCGGCCTCGGCAGCCACGGCCAATTACAGGGCCTCGGCGCCCACTGGGAAACCTGGAGTCTCGCCTCCGGCGGCCTGACCCCGCTCGAGACCCTCCGCGTGATCACGCTGTCGAGCGCAGAGGCCATTGCCCTGCACCAGGACCTCGGCTCGCTCGAGGCCGGCAAGCTCGCCGATCTGCTGGTGCTCGATCGCAACCCGCTCGACGACATCAAGAACACCAACACGATTCGCTACGTGATGAAGAACGGCGAGTTGTACGACGCCGACACCATGAACATGATCTGGCCGACAGCGAAACCGTTGCCGAAGCAGTTCTGGTGGAACACAGAGCCGAAATCACCCCAGGGCCGCAGATGACACGGAACCTGTGAATTGATCAGAAAATCTCCATCAAATCCCGGCCGACGATGACCCGGCCTTTGTAGTGCTGGCGCACGCCGGCGATCCACTCGTCGTCTGATGGCGCGTCGGGGCCTTCAGTCGGAACAAAGTGTGAGAGCACGAGGGTACCCACGCCGGCCGCCGCCGCGACGCGACCCACATCCGGGGCATCCGTGTGACTGGCGAGGATGTGCCTGACGACATCGGGCGGCTGGGACGCGTTCGGCCGTTCCCAGAACGCGCGCGAGACCACTTCGTGCACCAGCACGTCCGCGCCCTGCGCGAGCGTGACGACGCTGTCCGAGTAATTCGTATCTCCGGAGATCACAATTGAGCGATCCGCCGAATCGAAACGGTACGCGAAGGAGTGCGCGATCGGTGGATGGTGATTGAGGGCCGCCGTCACCCTCACCCGATCGTCCTCGAACACCACGCCGCCGGCCGTGATCTCGCGCGGCCGGATGAGCGGTGCCAGGGGCGCGCGTCCTTCGTCGGCGATGCGCAGCTCGATGTCGAACCGGTGGGCCTGCAGCAGCTTGTCGGTCATCTCGGCCAGTGGGGGCGGCCCGTACACCTGCACCGGTGTCGAGAGTCCCGCTGTCCATCCGAGCAGGAAGAGCGGGCCGTAGCCCGCGTTGTGATCCGAGTGCTGATGAGTGATGAACACCGACCGGAGCTGCCGGATTGGCAGTTTCGCGAGCGCCAACTGCCGCGCAACGCCGTCACCGCAGTCCACGAGGTAGATGCGGTCGCCGATGACGATGGCCTGCGCGGGCGCGGCACTTTTTGCCTTAGGCGTCGGGCCGCCCGCCGTACCGAGCAACACGAGTCGCGCGCGCGTGGCCTGTGAAGCGGCGAACGAGCGTGTGGACGCACCGGCGAGACACGCGGCGCCGGCTGCCAGAAAGTGCCTGCGGGAGACCGGTCTGGGCATGCGGGCGAGTATAGCGCCGCCCCCCGCCCGGGAGGGGCTGCCTACTTCAGCGCCTGCGCGATCGCCGCACTGGCCACCGGCACCATCAACGCGTAGCCCGCGGCATTCGGATGGAGGCCATCACCCGTCGTTCCATCGCGCAGGAAACCGGCGGCATCGACCGTCGCCGTGTAGTAATCGGCATAGACAACCCCTTTTGATGCCGCGTAGCTCTTCAACCACGCGTTGAATCGGAGAATGTCGGCTGGCGGACGGGCCGTCGACTGGATGCGGGGCGGCGGCGCGGCACCACCACCTCGTCCACCGGCGGGAATCATCGTGCGATCGGAGATCGGCAGCAGCCCGCCCAGCACCACCTTGATACCGTGCCCCTGCGCCAGTTCGGTCATCGCCATGAGGTTCTGTTGAATCATTTCGAGCGTCTGCGGCCCGTTGTTGCGGGCGATGTCATTGGTGCCGGCCAGAAAGATGACGGCCGCTGGCTTGAGCGCAATCACGTCGGGATAGAAGCGCACCAGCATCTGCGCCGTGGTCTGGCCACTGATACCCCGGTTCACATAGGGCTGACCGGCAAATGACTCAGCGAGCCGCCACGCATCCGTGATCGAATCGCCCATGAACACCACGCGCCCAGGCTGGACCGGCTGCCTCATCAGTTCCAGATTGGCCACGTGGTACCGCCCGAGTTGATTCCAGTCCTGCAGCTGTTCGGCAAGCATCGTTGCGGTGTTCAGCAGACAGCAGTTGGCTGGACGAGGCAGGATGTAGGTTTCAGCGAGCTGCGCGCGCACTACGCTCGCGCTGAACAATACACACGCGCCGACAACAAGAATGCGTCGCATCATCGAATCCTCCTTGGACGGCGTGGCACGCCGGTCTCGGCCGTGCGATGCGATTCCTACCTTCGGGACGTGGGCGGCACGATGCCCTTGATGCGCATGTAGGTCACCAGATTGCCGTAGTGTTCGTTCACGTGGCCCGCGTTATTGATGAGTGCCGCCGCGCGCG
>JBKJTD010000362.1:0-7695 GCA_046590915.1 Vicinamibacterales bacterium | reverse complement strand
CGCACAGGCGGCCGCGCAACGTACCGCCGAAGTGTTTGCGCGCGACCGCGGCCAGCGTTTCGTAGGTGCCCTGCAGGATGCCCTGGGTGCCGATGTAAATCCACGAGCCGGCCGTCATCTGGCCGTACATCGTGAGTCCCTTGTCTTCGAGATCGCGGAACTTCGCCCATGTGGCCCAAGCGGGCACGAGCATCGAGTTGCAGATAATGACGCGCGGCGACCACGGGTGCGTGCGGAAGACCGCGACCGGTTTGCCCGACTGCACGACGAGCGTCTCGTCCGATTCGAGCCGCTGAAGCGTCGCCACGATTGCGTCAAAGGCCGGCCAGTTGCGCGCGGCTTTGCCTGTGCCGCCGTACACGACGAGGTCGTCGGGCCGCTCGGCCACCTCAGGATCGAGGTTGTTCATCAGCATGCGCATGGCGGCTTCTTGTGGCCACCCTTTGCAGGTGAGGGTTGTGCCGCGAGGCGCGCGGATAACTCGTGTCGAAACAGGCATCGTGGTGTCAGCTGCGGGCGGCGTGATGGAAGTGGCCACTCTAAAGAAGAGCGGGGACCGAGTCAACGGTTGACAGCGTCACGCGAGTTGCACTGGGCATCCGCGCTCGAGCGCACCGGAAGTGATCAAGGCGGTGATGGATGTGATATCGGGTGCCGGCGTGCGATCGTCGCCCAGCATCGGCACCGTGTCGCGTACAACCGCGTGCGCGGCCGCGAGTGCGGGGCTGGTGGTGAGTGGCAAGAGCAGGTCAATGGCTTGTGCGGCCGCCATGATCTCGATGGCGATGACCTGTGTGGCCAACTCCAGCACTCGCGCGGCCTTGAGTGCGGCCCCCATGCTCATGCTGACGTGATCCTCGCGACCGGCCGAGGTCGGAATGGTGTCGACGGCGGATGGATGGCACAACGATTTGAGTTCCGCCGTGAGGGCCGCCGCGGTGACGTGCGCCATCATGAATCCCGAGTTGAGCCCGGAGTCACGGGTCAGGAACGCGGGGAGTCCACTCTCGTGCGGTGTCATCAGACGGTCGGTTCGGCGCTCGCTGATCGTGGCGAGTTGCGCGATGCCGATGGCGAGGGTATCGGCGGCCAGCGCCACGGGCGCGCCGTGAAAGTTGCCGCCCGACACGATGTCATCGTCACTGGCAAACACCATGGGGTTGTCGGTGGCGGAGTTGGCTTCGATTTCCGCGAGCCGGTGCGCGAAGCCGATCGCCTCGCGCGCCGAGCCATGCACCTGCGGAGCACAGCGCAGGGCGTACGCGTCCTGGACCTTGCTGCAATGGGCGTGTGAGGCGTTGATGGCGCTGCCCTCGAGGAGCGCGCGAAGATTGTGCGCCGACGCCACCTGGCCCGGGACGGGCCGGGCGGCGTGGATCCGCGCGTCAAACGGCCGCGCGGATCCGCGCAGCGCGTCAATCGACATCGCGGCCGCGATGTCGGCGGCGCGCGCCAGGCGCGCCGCCGACAACACGGCCAGGGCCAGCACGCCCGTGCTGGCCTGTGTGCCGTTAATCAGGGCCAGCCCTTCTTTTGACGCAAGCGTGACCGGCGTCAGCCCGGCACGCGCGAGCGCGGCGCCGCCCGGCAGCGGGCGGCCGGGCGCCAGCGCGGCCCCTTCGCCCACGAGCACCAGCGCGAGGTGTGCGAGCGGCGCCAGATCGCCGCTGGCGCCAACGGAGCCGCGCGACGGCACGTGCGGAGTAACGCCCGCGTTGAGCAGCGCGAGCAGCGCCTGCAGCGTCTCAAGCCGAATCCCCGAGCATCCTTTGGCAAGCACGTTCGCCCGCAAGGCCATGACGGCGCGCGTTTCGGCGACCGACAGCGGCTCGCCGACGCCGGCCGCGTGACTGCGCAGCAGATTCAGCTGCAGCGTCGCGAGCTGGTCATGAGGGATGCGCACGTCTGCCAATGCGCCAAACCCGGTGTTGATGCCGTAGACCGCGTGGGGCAGGTCCGCATGACGATCCACGACCGCGCGCGCCGCCTGCACGCCCGCCACGGCCGATGGAGCCAGGCCGACCGGCGTGGCGTCATAGGCGATGGAGGCCAACGCCTGGAGAGTGAGTGAGGTGCCGTCGAGCAGAATCATGGGGACTGAACCGATTGAAGGTATCATTTTACCGACATGAATCTGTGTGTGCTCGGCGCCCAGTGGGGCGATGAAGGCAAAGGCAAAATCGTCGACCTCCTGACCCCGCATTTTGGCGTCGTGGCTCGATATCAGGGGGGCCACAACGCGGGACATACCGTGTATGTGAATGGGCGCAAGTTTGTCCTGCACCTGATTCCCTCCGGCATTCTGCACGACGGGGTGACCTGCCTCATCGGCAACGGCGTGGTGGTCGATCCGCACGCGTTGTTTGCCGAAGTGGACAAGTTGGCCGACATGGGTTTTGATGTCGCCGGCCGCCTCTTTGTCAGTGAAAAGGCGCACCTCATCCTGCCGTATCACCGCGAACTGGATGTCCTGTCCGAGGCCCGTCGCGGCGAACGCAAGATCGGCACGACCTCCCGCGGGATCGGGCCCGCCTACGAAGACAAGATTGGACGTCGCGGCGTCCGTGTGGGCGATTTGCGCGACGCGTCAGACGATGGCCCACTGGTGGGCGCCGTGCGCGAGAACGTGGACGCCCGCAACCGGCTGATGGGCAACACCGATATGAAGTGGCAGGACGTCGTGACCGATCTGCGCACGATGTGGACGCGGCTCGAACCGTTTGTCGCTGATGTCTCGCTGATGCTCAGCCAGTCGTTCGCCAAAGGGACACGCGTGATGTTTGAAGGTGCGCAGGGCACCCTGCTCGACATCGATCACGGCACCTACCCCTATGTGACATCGTCAAACGCGATCGCCGGCGGCGCGTGTACTGGACTGGGCATCGGCCCCAAGGCGGTGCAGGCCGTGCTCGGCGTCGCCAAGGCGTACACCACACGCGTGGGCGAAGGCCCGCTGCCAACCGAACTGCTCGGCGAGATGGGCCAGCGGCTGAGAGAGACGGGGCAGGAATACGGCGCCTCCACAGGTCGTCCGAGACGTTGCGGCTGGTACGACGCCGTTGCCGTGCGGTACGCCGTGCGGATCAACGGACTCGACGCCCTGGCCCTGACCAAACTCGACGTGCTCGACGGCATCGAGACGTTGCAGATTTGCACGGCGTACAAGTGCGGCGATCAGATGCTGACCGAGATGCCCGCCGACACCGCACAGTTGGCGGCGTGTGAGCCGGTGTATGAATCACATCCAGGCTGGTCACAGCCCACGCGCGGCGTCACCGTGTTTGAGGATCTGCCTGCGCAAGCCCGCGCCTACATCGCGCGCCTCGAAGCGGTGAGTGGAGTGCCCGCAGCCATCGTCTCCACCGGCTCCGAGCGGGATCACACGATCATCCGCAGAGACACCATCGCCAAGACCTGGTTCTAACGCGGGCCCCCCGGGACTCCGGGACTTCGCTAAGCCGTCTGCGGCTGATTGGCAGGCCCGATCACGTCGAGGACTTTTTTGACGAGATCCTGCCGCATGAACGGCTTGGCCAGCATGGTCGAGTTCGGGCCCAAGTCGTCGCTGACCAGATAGCCGGACACAAACACGAACTTCATGTCAGGCCGAGCTTCGCGCAGCTTGGCGGCGAACTCCGGTCCCTTCATGACGGGCATCACCACGTCGGTGACGACAAGGTCGAGGGTCGTGAGCTGTTTCGCCAGTTCCAGCGCCTCGACGCCGTTGCCGGCCTCGACCACGTGATAGCCCTCGCGCCGGAGCGCCAGCGCAAACAGATTGCGGACGGCTGGCTCATCATCAACCATCAGCACCACGGTCGCCCCGCGGGGACCGGGATCAATGACGGCAGGCGCAGCCGCTTCAGGAGTGGCTTTTGAGGAACCGAACCGGGGGAACTTCATACGTGCGACTTCTATCCTATATCCAGCTGAGAACGACCTCTGAGGTCCTCACCTTGTGCGGTCGGCCCGATCTCATGGCAGGTCAGGTCGTGTCTACGCCTGCGCCGGTGCCGGCGCACAGAACTTGTCGAACGCCATCGTCAGCTGATCGGCAATGGCACCGGCTGTACGGGATTCAATGTCGCGGCGTTCGATCATGTAGACGAGTTTGCCGTCGCGAAGCAGGGCGATTGCCGGCGAGGACGGCGGCACGCCGGTGAAGTACGCGCGTGCGCGATCGGTGGCTTCGATGTCGGCACCGGCAAACACGGTCGCGACGACATCCGGCTTGTGCGCGTGCTGCAGCGCTTCGGCGATCCCAGGGCGCGCCTTGCCGGCGGCACACCCGCAGACGGAATTGACGACCATCATGACGACGCCTTGCGACGCGACGACGGCGTCCACATCGGCGGCGGTGCGGCACTCACGCGCACCAATATCGACAAGTTCCTGGCGCATGGGGGCAACGAGATATTCGGGATAGGGCATTGTTCAAAAACTCCTGTTGGCAATAATTATACGGTGCCTGTCCTGCTGTGCGACCTTGACGATACGTTGTTCGACCACCAACACGCGACGCGCTCCGCGTTGGCCCACCTGCAGGCGTCAGATGCCCGATTGCAGGCGTGGCCGCTTGAGGATCTGAGGGCACGGCATCACATTTTGCTCGAGCAATATCACCAGGAAGTACTCGCCGGGCGGTTCAGCATAGACGAGGCCCGTGAGCAACGGTTTCAGACGCTGGTCGGCGGCGGCGATGCGACCGGACTGGCCAAGGCCTACCGCGAGGCCTACACCACCGACTGGCAGGAGGTCAGCGGTGCGGCGGCATTACTCACGGCAATGCGCGCACGCGGCTGGGCCATCGTCATCGTCACCAACAACATCGTGAGCGAGCAGCGGATCAAGCTGGATCGCCTGGGCCTGGCGCGGCTGGTCGATCACCTCGTGACGTCTGAAGAGGTCGGTGTGCCCAAGCCGCAGGCCGGGATTTTTGAGCACGCACTGGCGCGGGTCTCGGCGACGGCTGCTGACGCGGTGATGCTTGGAGACGCGTGGCCCGCCGATGTCGAAGGCGCCAGAGCGATGGGTATTCGCCCCGTGTGGCTCAACCGCTATGGGGCCATCAGCCCCGACGCGTCCGTCACGGAACTCCGTGCGCTCACGCCGACCGCTGACGTGGTGCGGACGATCTGTCGGTCGTAGGGCGGAGGACGTAGGGCGCGGCTTCAGTGAGGTCCGCCACTGCGGCTACAGCCGACGCCCGACAACAGTGGCGAGCGCAATCCCGCTGGTGACCAGCATGAGCGCGGCGACAAGTCGCATCGTCATGGGCTCGGCGAGGATGACGACGGCGGCCGCAGCGGTGATCACGGGCACAGCCAGTTGCAGCAGCGCCGCGCGCCACGAGGCGAGGCGGGGCAGCACCGAATACCAGATGGCGTAGGCCAGCCCCGAGGCGATACCGCCCGAGAGGATCGCCATCGCGACACCCGACGTCGTGAGCGTGATGGGCTCGCGCACGAGGAGCGCGACGGGCACGCTCACCAGCAGCGCGCGGCGGAAGTTGTCGGCGGTGGTCGCCAGTGGGTCCGTGCTCCGCCGACCCTCAAGTGAATACACGCCCCAGCAAATCCCCGCAACGACCATCAGCAAGGCTCCGCGCAGGTTGGGTGCCGCGAGTCCCGGCATCGTGAGCACCACCAGACCCAGGATCGCGAGCAGCGTGCCGGCCAGTCCGCGTGTCGACGGACGCTCTCCGGCGATGAGTCCCGCCGCAAACATGGTGAGATGAACGGCGGCAAACAGCAGCAGGGCGCCAGCGCCGGCAGCGATCCGTGTGTAGGCCAGCGTGAATGTCACCGCATACCCGGCGAGCATCAGCGCCATCAGCCATGAGCCACTCCCGGTGCGTGGCGCGGTGCGGAACGACACGAGCGCCGTCAGGACCACGGCGCCGCTCAGGAGCCGCACGGTCATGAAGCTCATCGGGTCCAGATGGCCACCCCCCAATGCCGCACGGGTCAGCAGTGAGTTGGCGGCAAACCCGGCCAGTGCGATGGCGGCAAGGGGCACGAGGGACACGCGGGCGTCATTATGGCGTAGACTCGGCCGATGCGCTCCCGTCTCCAGCGGAGTGGCGTGGCACTCGTGTTGCTGATGGTCGCCACCGCCATGACCACTGCCTCGAATGACTCGACTGATTCGCCGCCCGTGTTCGGCGTCAAATACGGCAATCAGGGATGGGATTTGTCAAGCGTTCGCGCGCTCGAATCCTGGCAGGGCCGTACCCACGAGGTGATCGTGCTGTTCACCAATTGGGATCGACGGCGCGAGGTGCAGGACAACCTGTTTGTCCGGCAACTTCCCGCAATCTGGCAGCACGGCTCGGTGCCACTCATCACGTGGGAGCCGTTCACCGGGGACAAAACTGCGATCGACATTGTCAGCCGGATCGCCTCCGGCGAGCACGACGCCTATGTCGTCGCCTGGGGCACACGTCTCCGCGATTTCCTCGCAGGTGCAGACCGTCGACTCGGAACAGACGACGACCGCCGAGCCTACCTCCGCCTCGCCCATGAGATGAACGGCAACTGGTACCCCTGGGGGCAGCGGTCGCCGGACCGATTCATTGCGATGTGGAGACGCGTCCACGCGATCTTTGCTGATCTGGGGCTCGGACCCTCGCATCTGCAATGGATGTGGTGTGTCACCAATACCGATCACGGTCCGGTCTCGGCTGAGGCGTATTTCCCGGGTGACGAGTGGGTCGACTGGGTGGCCGTTGACGGCTACAACTGGGGCAGTTCCAGCCGCACATCCCAGTGGCAGTCGCCTGATGAGGTGTTGCGACCGATGGTCACGCGCGTGCGGGGTGTAACCGCCAAGCCCATTGCGCTTGCGGAAGTGGGGTCGACGAGTCTGACAGCACGTGGTGTGGACGCGGCGGCCAAGGGGCAGTGGATCACGGAGCTGTTTGCGTGGGTGCGGACACAGTCGATTCGGATGGTGTGTTGGTACAACATTGATCGGGACGCGGAGTTCGCGGTGTTTGGCGGCGTAAAAGGGGATGAGACGATGCAGGTATCCGGTCGTCCGTTTAAGGTGTACTCCGCGTATCGGGCCGCAGTGCAGTCGTTGGGCCCGCCCCTCACTGCCCGCGAGGGCCGGTTGTTGACCGATCAGCGATTCGGAGGGCAGCACCCGTGACGCACTCACCCATGCTCGACCCGGCCGTGTGGGAGTCGCTTCGCGCGCTGGATGACGACCCGGCCTTTCTCGACGAATTGATTGACCTCTTTGTCGACGATGCCATGCCGAGAGCTGAGCGGGTGTGCGCGTCACTGGCTATCGGCGATTATCAAACGGCACAAGCGGCCGCACACTCGATCCGGGGAACCGCCGGCAATATCGGCGCCTCACAGGTGGCCGCGATGGCCACCGACATCGAACACGATCTCGAAGCGGGCGTGGTCGTGACCGCCGATCGCGCGGATCAGTTACGCGCAGCTCTGCAGTGCGTGGTCACAGCCCTCGAGGCACGGCGATCCCGTCCACGCGCCTGAGTGCGCGGTGTCACCGACGTTCGAATGCCAGCAGCGCGATGTCGTCGCTGGCCGGAGCGTCGCCGCGTCGTGCGCGCAGCATGGCGCCAAGCGATCCGCACACGTCGGGCAGCGGGAGACTCGCGCGGTCCACAAAATACTGACCCAGGTGATCCTGTCCGAACCGGACGCCCTCGGCATCAAGGTC
>JBKJTD010000298.1:0-9875 GCA_046590915.1 Vicinamibacterales bacterium | reverse complement strand
CAAGGCCGGGACTTCGGATAAGCCCAGTGGCACTGTCGAGGTCTACTCGGAACAAGGTGACCTGGTGGCCAGCGGGACGATTCTCGCCACCGGCGAGTACTCAACGTCGCCCGGTCTTCCGACGGGTGGTTATTTTGTGCGGACCAGGAACACCAGCGACCTGCCGGACGTGCTGTATCAGGCCAGCGCGGCAGTCGCGACGCCGACGTCTGGCACACCGGTCCGTGTGACGGCAGGCCAAACCACAGGCACGATCAACCTTGAGCTGCCAACCGGTGGGTTCATCAAGGGCACCGTGCGTGACAGCAGCAACAACCCGGTCCCGGACGCAGGCGTCGAAATTTCCACCGACGATGGGACGATTGTGTCCACCGTACGAAAGGTGGAGTCTGACGGCACGTTTGTGACCGACGCGCTGCGGGCCGGCACCTACTTTGCGCGCGCGACCGCCCCGGGCTTCCAGCCCCAGATTTACCAGAGCAGGGACGGCGTGCGTTTCCTGGCGTCCTCGGGCAGGCCCATCACGGTGACCGCTGGGCAGGACAACACCACCATCGATTTCAGCTTGCCGCCAGGCCCGACGATTAAGGGCAGGGTGCTCAATAGCCTGTCGACGCCGATGTCTGGTGCGACGGTCGAGGTCTACAACAGCGCCGGCGTCTTGGTGATCACCAGTGCGCCGACCGATGAGAAGGGCAACTACCGAATTGATTCGGGGTTGACCGGCGGGCAGTCGTATCGGCTTCGCACCAGGAACACGGCACGCCTGATCGACCAGCAGTACCCGAATGTGAGCTGCGGTCCATGTCTCATGACGGCCGGGCAGCTCGTGTCGGTCACCAACGGTGTGGTGACCGCAGATATCGACTTCACCCTCCCAGTTGGCGCGACGATGAGTGGAAAGGTCACTCGGGCCCGTGACGAATCGGGCGTGCCGGACGTTACCATCGCGATCGTTGGGGAGGCTGGCAACACGCAGTTATCCGCAGTCACCAATGCACTCGGTGAGTGGACAACGGCCCAAGGATTGGCATCGGGCTCCTACCGCGTTAGAACCGGGAATGCCGAAGCCAAGGGACTGATCAACGAGCTCTACGACAACATTCCGTGCGTGGGCTGCAGTTTCGCCGGCGCCGCATTCGTCGAGGTGGGCACCACGAATCGTACGGGCATCAACTTCGCGCTCGAATCGGCGCCTGGGAGTATCAGCGGAGAGCTGTTCGATGGGGCGAACACCGCCCGTCCGGTGTCCGGCGTTCGTATGCGCATCTACAACCAGAGTGGGGCGGAACTGCAGTCAACCGTTCTGAACCTGTCGGACGCTTCGGGCATCTACACGTTCAGGGGGCTCACGGCGGGCCGGTATTTTGTTCAGGCGGATCCGCCCTCCGGGGAGAAGGCCTTCTTCAAGCAAGTGTTCGGCAGTGCAGATCCGGAAGCGAGGGTGACTGCGGGCCTCGGTGTGAATCTCGTGGATGGTCAGGCCAAGAACATCGGCTTTATGGTCTTGACGCCGGCTGCGCTCGTGCGGCTCAACATTCCGAAAACGGTCAAACTCTTCTTGCTATCAGTGATCGATACGCAGAGTTTGGAGCGGTTCAAGGTTAATTTTACATCCGAGTTGAGTAAGACACTCGCTCTGGCGCGGGACCGCGTCTTTACCATAACGGTCACGTCAGGCCGTGAGGGCCAGGGCGGCCGGATTGCGCAGGATACGATTTCGACGTTTACGACGACACCAGGCGAGGTGACGCGCGTCAATCTTGATATCCCGGTGTGCACACCGCCAGACTTCAGCACGTCGTCGCTGGCCAATGGAAAGGCCGGCGTCGCCTACTCGCAGTCTGTCTCGGCCACGGGTGGCACGGGCGCGCTGAGTTACCTGGTGGCAGACGGATACCTGCCGCCTGGGCTGGCGCTCAATGCCAGCAGCGGAGCGATTACGGGAACCCCAACAGCCTCGGGTACCGGCAACTTCACGCTGGGCGCGCAGGGCACTGATGGGTGCCTCACCACGCGCGAGTTTTTCCTGACGACCGCGGCCGGTGATCCGGTGAACGGCACTGTCACGCCCTCGTCTCTGCGGTTCACCGCAGTGAAAAACGGCGCGGCCGGCGCCCTCACCGGCGTGACCGCTGCACAGACGGTGTCGCTGGCATTCACCGCGGGCGTCTCACCGTCCTGGACGGTCAGCGCGAGTCAGCCGTGGCTCGCACTGTCGACAACAGCGGGCACGGGTGCGGCGGCGTTTACCGCCAGCATCGTGAATCCCTCCAACGTGATCGGCGCCTCGACGAGTCTGTCGGCGACGATTACAGTGACGGGCACGGGCATCGCGAATGGTCCGCTGACCATTCCGGTGACGCTCACCGTCGACCAGACCAATGGTGCGACGGCGACTCTGCCGTTCGGCCAGGTCGACACGCCGACGCAGAATGCGGCGGGCGTGCAGGGCGCGATTGGTGTGACGGGCTGGGTGCTCGACAACGTCGGCGTGACGGGCGTGAAGATCTACCGCAACTGCCTGTCGTTTGATAACCCGGCGAGCTGTCAGGTGTTGCTGGGCTTCAACGTGGTGGAAGTGGGCGACGCCGCGTTCCTGGCGGGTGCGCGGCCCGATGTCGAGGCGGCGTTCAGCACCTTCCCGCAAAACAACCGCGCGGGCTGGGGCTATCTGATGCTGACGTCGATGTTGCCGCACGTGGCCAACCAGCAGGCGTACGGGGGCCAGGGCGCGTTGACCCTGTATGCCATTGCGACGGACGTCGAAGGCAACCGCAGGCTCCTGGGTCGGTCGTCGGATCCGGCGAGTACTGAATTTGCCGCGCCGACGTCGATCACGATGGCGAACGATTCGATCGCGAAACCCTTCGGCGCGATTGATACGCCGTCGCAGGGCCAGACCGTCAGTGGCCTGCTCAACAACTTCGGCTGGGCACTCACGCCCGACAGCAACACGACGGGCGGCGAAGGCGGCGACATTCTCATCCCGACCAACGGGTCGACGATGACGGTGTTTATCGACTCGTTGCCGGTGGCACTCGTGGCCTACAACCAGTGTCGCGGCAACGTGGGCAACCCGGTGCCGGGGGCGGCGTTTTGTAACGACGACGTCGCGAACATCTTCGGCAATGCGACACCGCAGTCGGTGTTGACGCCGCGCGTGGCCAACACGACGCGCTTCCGCAACCTGGATGCGGGGCGTGCGGCGATTGGCGTGTATTCGTTCAACACCGCGACGCTCAGTAATGGGCTGCACACAATCGCCTGGTCGGTGACCGACTCGGCGGGCCGCACGGAAGGCATCGGATCGCGGTTCTTCAACGTGCTCAACAGCGGCGCGGATCCGGCACTGACCTGGGCCGATGATGCGGCGATGGCACGCGCGGATGCGACCTTGCGCAATCGGCCGGCGGAGATTCGTGGCGCCGCTTGGCTCCTGAACGGGTTGGCGCCTGGCGTGGACGGCGTGTGGGTGCGCCGCGGCTTTGACCTCTCGGCGCCGTGGATGGATCTGCCGCTCAACGACGAAGGCCAGCGTGTGGTCGAGATCGCTGAGGCGGGCCGACTCGATCTGTGGCTCGGCGCACCGATCGAGCGCGGCTATCTGGTGGCCAACGGCACGTTGCGTGACCTGCCGGTTGGCGCGAGTGTCGACGGCGCCCGTGTCACGTGGGCCCCCCCGGCCGGGTACACCGGTACCTATCTGCTCGCGCTCGTGCGTGGCGGCGAGCGGGTGGAGATCCTCGTGAAGATCGGATCGCGGTAAGTTCGACGCGTGGCGCGTGTCACAGGGGCGCGAGACACCGGCAGGGCCGGTGCTCGCGCCCGTACCGACAGGTCGAAAGGCTTCTCTGTGCCGTCTCGTGACCTCCTGCTCGGCCTCGTGGTGGTGGCCGCCATCGCAGGCGCCGACCTCTTCGGCGGAAAATTCAATGTCATCGCTCCCACCTCCGTGCCGGTGCCGCCAATCGCTCCGATCGTGACCTGTGTCGTGGGCGACCCTGCTCACCCCGGGTCCTACCTCGCGTCATTTGGCTACGTGCGGGCTGATGGCACCGGTGTCGTGCGGATTCCGAGGGCCGACATCGGCGTCGTCCTCAACTACGTCGTCGTTGATGACGACGGTCCGCCGCAGTTTGCACCTCAGGTTCCGACAGAGTTTGTCGCGGGATTCCAGCGGGACCAGTTTGTGGTTCGGGCGCGTGAGACTCAGCGCATTACCTGGTGGCTGACGTCCGATCAGACACGATCGGCTGAAGCCACCGCGCACACCAAGCCCGTGTGCACGTCGGTGCCGGAACTCTCGCGTTGATATCGTCGGCCTCGTGGGAGCTGACTACGCCGATTCGGCGATCGCCGCGGCGCGGGTGAACACTGAGAGGAGGCCGATCACGAGCGGCCCCGAATCAGCTGCAGGACAGCGGCCGCCAAATGAGTCGCGGCTGCGGGACGAGCCAACCGGCGAGCGGCGTGCGCGCAAGCACGCCACGCGCCCTCGTCGGTCGCCATCGTCAGGAGCCATGCGGCAACGGCCGCGTCGGTCCAGCGGTCTTCGTCGATGGAGATGCCTGCGCCCGTCTGCTCCCAGAGGCGGGCATTGGCCGCCTGATGATTGGCTGACGCGCTCGACAAGGGAACGACAAGGGCGGGCACGCCCGCAATCGCGAGTTCGGCGATCGTGCCGGCACCGCCTCGGGTGATTGCCACGTCCGCCCACGCATACGCACCAGCGATGTCGTCCAGGAACGGAAGCACCTCGGCGGTGATTCCCAGCGCCGCATACTGTGCGCGAAGGGGGGCGGTATCTGCAGCCTGCTGTCGGACTTCCACGCGGATATCGTGGGCCACCAGCAGTCGCAGCGCTGCCGGCAGGCGCCCGGCGAAAAAATCGGCACCTCGTGATCCCGATGCGACAAGGACACGGAGTGATCGTCGGGGCGCGTCGCGGCCGGCACCGTGCAGGGCCGCCACCGATGCGCGGACAGGTACGCCAACCGTCGGCGAGAACTCGGGCCCCAGCCCCTGGAAGGTCTGCGTCACCCATGGACGCAGCCATCGATTAGCCAGGCCCACTTCGACATTGGCCTCAAGAATCGCTGCCGGCAACCCAAGGCTGCGCGCCGCCAGAATCACGCCGCCGCTGGCGAAGCTGCCGAATCCCATCGCGAATTGAGACCGATGCTGACGGAGGGTGCGTCGCGCGACACCGATCGCGTGCAGCGTCAGGCGCGCCGCGCAGGCAAGGCCGGCGACGTCCGCATGCCGAATCGCACTACCCGGTACCGGGACGAACGGATGACCGGCACGCTCGACGATGGATGCCGCGACCGAATCGGATGTGCCGAAGAAAAGAATGGTGATGTTGGGTGCGCGAGCCCGAAGTGCCTCCGCGAGCGCGAGTGCCGGATGGGTATGGCCCGCAGTATCTCCAACGACAAGGGCCACGCGCGCAGCGCCGTGTTCACGAGGTATGGTAGTGTCCACGGCGAGTTCACGATGCAAGCGGCAGTGATTGTACTGGGCGACCTCGGTCGAAGTCCACGCATGCAGTATCACGCGCTGGCGTTGGCGGCTGAGGGCGTGGACGTCGATCTCATTGGAGAAGAGGGCGCGGCGTTGGCGGCGTCGTTGACCCACCCCCGGATTCGAGTCCATCGTCTGAAGGCGCGGCGGGGCATCGCGGGTGTCCCGGCGTCGGCGATCGCCCTCTTGTTGGTCTGCTGCCGACTCACACGCCCGGACGTCATCGTGGCGCAGACGCCGCCGGCAATTCCCACCCTGCTGATTGTGTGGCTTGTGGCGACGTTCCGGCGCAGCCGGCTCGTGTTGGACTGGCACAACCTCGGATGGACGCTGCTCGCACTCCGGCATGGCACCGGTCACCCATTTGTCCGGATCGCGCGCGCACTGGAACGCTGGCCGGCAGGCTGGGCGGACGCACATCTGGCCGTATCAGAGGCGCTCGCCGGGCACCTGCGTGCAACGTGGAAGCTCTCGGCGGTGCACGTCCTGCGGGATCGTCCCGATCAGGCGTTCGGTTCGGCCGGCCGTCGACAGGCCATGCGCGAGACATTGTGGCGCCTGGCCGAGCTCAGGGCCTCCGCCACTCCCGCAGTGGTGATCAGTCCCACGAGTTGGACCAGAGATGAATCACTCGATCTCCTGATCGCGACCGCTGATGTCCTCGAGGACCTCTGGCGCGACTCCGGCCCGCGCGACGGGCTGCTGATCGTCATTTCCGGCAACGGTCCTGGTCGAGCCGAGTTCGATGCGCGCGTGCGCCGACGCACGCCACGACGCGTGCGTATCGTCACGACGTTCGCGGCCGCTGATGACTATCCCTCGCTCGTGGGCTCTGCCGACGCCGGCGTGTCGCTCCATCGGTCGTCATCGGGGCTCGATCTGCCGATGAAAATCTGCGATATGTTCGGTGCGTCGCTTCCCGTCTGCGCGCTCGATTACGGTGACACATTGCGAGAGACGTTAGAGCCAGGCCGCAACGCCGTGTTGTTTCGTGACCCGCACGAGCTGGCCTCGGCGCTCGATCGCTTGTTCTGCTCGTGGCCGGTGCCGTCGGAGTTGTGGCGACACCTTCAGGCAGGTGCCGCCGCCGTGGCCGCCGGTCCTCGGTGGCGCGACGCGTGGCGGCAGGAGGCGCAAGCTGTGATCTTGCCGCTCGCGTCCTGATGCCACTTCGCGCGGAGGGGCGATGGCTGATGGTCATCGTGGTTGCCGCGCTGGCCATTCGCATCTACTTCCCGTGGCCCCTCGTGTTTGCCGGCGCCCACGTCAATCTGCTCGAAACCGATGCCTGGTATCACCTGCGGGTCATCGAGAACCTCGTACAGCAGTTTCCCTATCGCTTGGGATTTGATCCCTATGCACTGACCGACGGCGCATCGATCAAGGCACCACCGCTGCTCGACCTGCTGATTGCCGGCGTTGCGTATGTGGCCGGGTGGGGCGCTCCCTCCGAGCTGCTGGTGAAAACCGTGGCCGTGTTCACGCCACCCGTACTGGGCGCGCTGACCGTGATCGCGGTCTTTGGCGTGGCGCGCCTTGTGGGCGGAAGTGTTGCGGGCCTGCTGGCGGCTGCGATGGCGGCGATGTTGCCAGGTCACTTCCTTGACCGAACGTTGTTGGGGTACGTGGACCACCACGCGCTGGAAGCGCTCGTGAGTACAGTGATCCTGTGGATCCTGGCGCGCCATCTGGCCCGCCCGAATGCCGCCGTGCGCTCGGGAGTGTGGCTCGGCGCTGCGTTGATCGTCTTCCGGCTGACGTGGACCAGTTCGGCGATGTTCGTCGGGGTGCTGATCGTGTGGATCTTTGCCCTGGCCCTCCTGCAATCGTGGCGGGCAGGCGGTGTCGGGACGGCGGCGCGTGTTGCGGGGATTGGGGCGATCGTCGCAGGCGTGGTGACCCTCGCGTTTCCTGGTGTGGAGCCGTACGGTGTGCAACTGCAGGTGGCATCACTTGGGATCCTGTTCGTCGTCGCCGGAGCTGTCGAGCTTGGTCGTCATGGTTTGGCCGCCGCCTGGTGGTCGCCCCGGCAACTCGTGTTGCTGTCGGTCGCCACCGCAGCTGCGGCGGTTGCCACTGTCGTGTGGGCCTTCCCGTCGACGGTAGGCATGACGCTGGGCGAACTCTCGCGGTTCAGCCTGTCGGGCCCCGCAGGGAGTGTGATTGAGGCGAGGCCGCTGTTCATGTACTCGGGCACGTGGTCGCTGTGGGCGGCGTGGGATTACTTCCGTACCGGATTCATGGTCGGGCTCGGTGCGCTCGTGTGGCTGACGATCCGTTGGGCGCGTCGCGGGCAACCGCTCGACCTGCTGCTGATTGTGTGGACGACGGCGATGTACGCGGCGACGATCGGTGTGAATCGGTTTGGCTACTACCTGGTTCCCGCGATTGCCGTGGTGGGTGGATGCGGATGCGCCGCGCTGCTCGATGCGGGCCGTCGTGCCGGCGTCCTCTGGCGCCGGGCCGCCGTGGTCGTCGTCGCGGCCGGCGTGTTTGGTGTGAATCTTGTGCCGGCGATTGAGACGACTGTGCGTCCGCCAAGTCTGCCCGCGACATGGCTCCCGGCATTTGACTGGTTGCGGCACGAGACCGACGAGCCGTTCGGCGATCCGGACTACTACCGCGCTCGATATGATCGCGCAGCCCTGCGTTCCGCCTCGTCGACGGTGATGATCTGGTGGGACTACGGATACGCGCTGATGGCGGCGGCCCACCGTGTACCCGTCGCCAACCCGACCGGAGCCGGCGCAGGTGCCGCAGCCGCATTTTTCACGGCGGTCGACGAAGGACAGGCCAACGCCGTGCTTGATGCACAGCGATCGCGCCACGTCTTCATGGATCATGACCTGCCGTTCCACATCACCGCAGAGGGCACAGTGTTCGGCAAGTTCCAAGGCGTGGCGCGCTGGGCCGGTGTACCAGACGGACGTTTTTTTGACGTCTTTCATGTACGTGTTGGCAACGACTATCAGGCGACGTTCCTGTTCTTCGAAGACTATTACCGGACGATGGCCTATCGACTGGGGGTGCTGGCAGGACAAGCGGTCGTGCCGCCTGAGGGGACCGAGGTCGTCTCGTGGGCCGTTCTGCAGATTCCTGGTGTGGGCCCGGCTCGGGTGGTGTCCTCGATGGAACGGCACTCGACCTACGAAGCGGCGGCGGCGCGGCTGGCGCAGCTCGGGCCCGGCAATCATGCCATCGTTGGACGGGATCCGCGCGTGAGTCCTGTGCCCCTCGGGCCCGTGAGCGGATTGCAGCCCGTGTACGCCACGCCCGACCTCGGGGTCTTCGGTCACGGCGCGGTGCAGGTGTTCGAGCGGCGTCGTTGAATCGGGCGGACAGTGATCGCCGCGCACATGTAGTAACCATCGAGAGCTGAACAGTGGAACGCTCGCAACATTCGTCCTGAGCGGCACCGTGGTGGCGTGGCCGACTGGCCTGTCGATTCGCTCGCGCGCCGAAACTGGTTTCAGGCGCAATTCCATCAGACAGTGGTTTGAGGTTGCGCGAGGAGGCGTACTCGGGTAGGCTCCGCGCACCCTTGTCGTAGGAGTTCCCCAAATGTCTCATCTGACTGCCATCACCCGTGTGCGTCGTGTCGCCGTGCCTGTGTTGCTTGCGGGTGTCGCTCTCGCGTGGCCCGCTGCGGCGGTGGCCCAGACCTTCAGCATCAGTGGAACGGTGACCGTCCCCGGTGGCATCCCCGCTAGCGGCTCCTTGTTCATCCAGGTGGCGAGGCTTGATGGGAGCACTGTTACGGCCGCGTCGGTGAGCTCTACGGGCGGGTACACCGCGACGGGGCTGAGCAACGGTTCGTATTATCTCCGCACCTCGAACTCCAAGGGCCTGGTGGACGAAGTGCTCGGTGGGGCCATCTGCATTAACGGGTCATGCAATCTCACGACGGTGGGCACTGCGCCGGTTTCGGTTGCAGGTGCGAACCTGACTGGCAGGGATTTCGAACTGGCGGTGGGCGGGCGGATTGCCGGAGCGGTCACGAACGCAGTGACGGCTGCTGGGGTCTCCGGCGTCAACGTCCTGTTTTACTCAAGCACGGGGTCTTCGCTGGGGGGAGCGCAGACGACGGGCGTGACCGGAGTCTACAACTCTGGTTTCGGCTTGCCGGCCGGCAACTACTTCGTCAAAACAATCAATTCCGTGGGCTTGGTCGATCAGCTGTACAGCGGCATCACCTGCATCGGGTCTGCGTGCAACCAGGCGAGCACGATCATCGCCGGTAACCCCGTCGCCGTCACCGTGGGGAGCGACGCCACGGTGACGGCGACGGGGTTACCGGCGATGATCGTGCTCGCCTGGTTGCACGCAGACCCGATGCAGGTGATGCCGCT
>JBKJTD010000261.1:0-4663 GCA_046590915.1 Vicinamibacterales bacterium | reverse complement strand
CGCGGCCACGGTGCGCGCGACCGCCGTGTACGTCTGCTGCAGGTGCGACACCGCGCCGATGCCCGTGAACGCCTCTATCCGGCGGACTCCGGCGGCGACACCACTTTCTTCCGTGATCACGAACGGCCCGATATCGCCGGTGGCGCGCACGTGGGTGCCTCCACACAGCTCCGTCGAAAAATCCTCAATCTGCACGACGCGCACTTTGTCGCCGTATTTTTCACCAAACAGGGCCATTGCGCCGCCCTTGATGGCGTCTTCGGTGTTCTTGACGTCAGTGACCACTGGCGCATTGCGGATGACCTGTTCGTTGACGATGCGTTCAACGGCGAGACGTTCATCTGCGGTCAGCGCGGAAAAGTGTGCAAAGTCGAATCGCAGGCGGTCGGGCGCCACAAGCGACCCGGCCTGCCGCACGTGCGTGCCCAGCGTCTGTCGCAGCGCCGCGTGCAGCAGGTGCGTCGCAGTGTGATTGCGCCGCGTTGAATTGCGCAGGGTGTTGTCGACAGTGGCGGTGACGTTCTGACCGGCGTTCAACGTGCCCGCCTCGATCGTGACGTGATGGAGTCGTGGCGCGGCCGAGCCCGCGCGGATGCGTGACACGCCTGTCACGATGGCGTCCACGTCCGGTGCCGACAACCGTCCGGCATCGGAGACCTGCCCCCCCGATTCCACATAAAACGGTGTCTCTTCAACACAGACAAACCCGTGCGCACCCTGTGACAAGTGATCAACCGGCATGCCCGACTCGGAATACAGCGCCTTAACCCGGGTCGTGGTGTCGGTCAGCTCGTAGCCTACGAACCTGTCCGTGCCCAGAGCCTTCTCGTCCTCGGCGCTGATTGTGATGGCGTGTTTTGCCGCCTTGAACGAACTCGACGACCGGGCGCGGTCGCGCTGTGCGCCCATGGCCGCGTCCAGTCCCTGCTGATCGATCGACAGCCCGCGCTGACTGGCGAGGTCTTCAGAGAAGTCCAGTGGAACGCCGAGGGAATCGTACAGCCGGAAGACGTCTTCACCTGGCACGATCGTTTTTCCTGACGCGACTGTCCGGTCGAGCAAATCCTCAAGCTTGGGCAGACCCGAGGTGAGCACGATGTCGAAGCGCTCCTCTTCGGCGCGCACCGTGCGAACGATGGCATCCCGACTGGTCCTGAGTTCGGGATACGCGTCGCCCATTTCGGCAATGACCGTATCCACGAGTGCGTGCAGCACGGGTTCGGTGAAGCCCAGCTTCTTGCCATGGCGCATCGCGCGCCGCATGATCTTGCGCAGCACATAGCCGCGCCATTCGTTGGACGGCAACACACCGTCGCCAATCAGGAATGTCATCGCCCGCAGATGGTCGGCGATGACGCGCATCGAGATGTCCGGATGATCGGTCTCGGAACTCGCGGTGTAGGGCCTGCCGGCCTTCGCGGCGATGGCGGCAAGAATCGGCGTGAACACGTCCGTGTCGTACGTCGCGAGCGTGCCTTGAATCACCGATGTGATCCGTTCCAGTCCCATGCCGGTATCGACCGACAGCGCCGGCAGGGGATTGAGCGTCCCGTTCGCCTGTCGGTCAAACTCCATGAACACGTTGTTCCAGATTTCAATGAATCGCTGGCAGCTGCACTCAATCCCGCGACACACCTGCTCCCCGCAGGGGATGTCCGGGCCGCGATAGAAGTAAATCTCCGAGCAACGGCCGCACGGCCCGGTGTCACCCATCGACCAGAAGTTGTCGGCGGCACCCAGTTCCGCGATGCGATCGGCCGGGACGAGCGTGACCCAGACCGCAAACGACTCATCGTCGCGGGGAATGCCACCTTCGCCCTTGAAGATGCTCGGATACAGTCGGGCAGGATCGATCCCCCACACCTGGGTCAGCAGTTCCCAGGCGTATGGAATGGCGTCGGTCTTGAAGTAGTCGCCGAAGGAAAAATTGCCGAGCATTTCGAAAAACGTGTGGTGCCGGAGCGACGGGCCCACATTGTCGAGGTCGTTGTGTTTGCCGCTGACGCGCATGCACTTCTGCACGGTGGTCGCGCGTGTGTAGTCCCGGCGATCCGTGCCCAGGAACGCGTCCTTGAACTGGTTCATCCCCGCGTTGGTGAACAGCAGCGTGGGGTCGTCGGTTGGCACAAGCGACGAGGAATTGACGACGCGATGGCCGCGCTGGGCAAAAAAATCAAGGAAGCTCTGGCGAATCTCACGGGCGGTCATACAACTGCCGATTGTACCCGGTCGCCCGTTCTCGGAGCCCGGCAGCTCCGACGTGCTGCTACTCGAATTCCCGGGGTTCGCGGATTACTCTCGCGATGACGTCGGCGGAGAAGCCGCGGCGGATGAGCTGCCCGAAGATGCGGCGATGGTCGGCGGCCGGCAGGCGCACAGGGAGGCGTTTGCGGGCGAGGAAACGCCGGATGTTGACCTCCTCGTCTTCGATTGGGAGGCCGTCCAGCACATCACGGATGGTCGCTTTGGCCACCCCTCTGGCTTCGAGTTCACGGGCGATTCGGAGCCGGCCGCGTCCTTTCAAGGTGGACGCCACCCGTACGAACGTCGCGGCCACCCGGCGGTCGTCGAGGAGGCGGTCGGCCGCCAGACTCTCAAGTGCCGCGGTGATGTCGTCAGGCGTATGTTCTTTTGCGAGGAGTTTTTCGCGCAGTTCGAAGGCGGTGTACTCGCGGCGCGACAGCATCCGCAGCGCCGCCACGCGCGTCTGTGTCACCGGCGGAACGACGCGCTGCCCGGAGTGATTCCACGCAAGCGCATTTTGAATTCTTCGACGTTGGTAACCCAACGGACGGCCTCGTCCACCGTGACCGTGTTGGACTGGGTGAGGCCGAGGATGGACTGATCAAAGCTCTGCATGCCGTATTCGTGTGAACCGGACACGATCGCGCTGGCCAGCAGGGCGGTCTTGTCCTGATCGGCGACGCAGTCACGGATGTACGGGGTGGACACGAGTACTTCGGCGGCGAGCGCGCGACCCTGACCGTCCGCGCGGGGCAGGAGCCGTTGGGAAATAGCCGCGCGCAGCACACGAGCCAGTTGGTGCCGGATCTGCGACTGATGGTGCGGAGGAAACACCGACACGATGCGGTTGATGGTTTCGGGCGCGTCCAGTGTGTGCAGCGTCGACAGAACGAGGTGGCCCGTCTCAGCGGCGACAAGCGCAGTCTCAATCGTCTCCGCGTCGCGCAACTCTCCAAGCAGAATCACGTCCGGATCCTGGCGCAGCGCGCTCTTGAGCCCGGCGGCGTACGTAGGGACGTCAATGCCCACTTCGCGCTGACTCACCACCGCGCGCACGTCCTCGTGGATGAATTCGATGGGATCCTCGATGGTGAGGATGTGCACGGCGCGCGAGTGATTGATCGCCGCGACCAACGCGGCCAGCGTGGTGCTCTTGCCGCTGCCTGTTGCACCGGTGACCAGCACGAGGCCGCGCGATTCCTCGACCAGCGCGGATATAGAGAAGGGCAGCCCGAGGTTCGCGAGCGCCGGGATGTGCGCGGGAATCAGGCGGAGCGCGACCGCCAGATGACCACGCTCGCGGAACACACTGGCGCGGCACCGGCCGACACCGGGGATGGACCACGCAAAGTCCACCTCGTGGATGCGGTCGAGTCGCGCCAGCTGGTCGGCATCGAGCCACGCGGCGACAAGTGCCTCGAGTTCGGCCTGCGTCGTCGCTGCCACGCCTGGCGATCGGAGCAGTTCGCCATTGATGCGCACCAACGGCGGCTGGCCGACGCGCAGGTGCACGTCGGAAGCACGCTTGGCAGCGGCTTCGGCCAGGAGCGCATCAAATGCCGCCCGTGGGGTCATGTGGTTACCGTGCCGCGACCGGCACGTCAACGAACGTGAGCCAGTTGTGGCGGTCGGGCACGACCCCGTTCACGTAGTCAAAAAACGCCTGCTGCAGCGCCGTGGTGACGGGGCCACGCCGGCCTTCGCCCACCTGGATCTTGTCCACTGAACGGATCGGCGTGATCTCGGCCGCCGTGCCGACAAAGAACACTTCATCGGCGATGTAGAGCATTTCGCGTGGCAGTTCCTGTTCCTTGACCTGGAAACCCAGATCCTGCGCCAGCGTGATGATCGTGTCGCGGGTGATGCCCGGCAGGACCGACGAGGACATCGACGGGGTGTACAACACCTGGTCGCGGACGAGGAAGAGGTTCTGGCCGCTGCCTTCACTCAGGTTGCCGTCAGGATTGAGCGCAATCCCCTCGCTGTACCCTTCGACGACCGCTTCCATCTTGATGAGGCCGGAGTTGGCGTAGTTGGCCACCGACTTCGCCATGGACGGGAACGTGTTTGGCGCGCTGCGTGTCCACGAACTGACGCGCACGTCGACACCCTGTTCCAGCGCATCAGCGCCCAGATACGCGCCCCATTCCCACACCAGAATCAGTGCTTCCACCGGGCAGGGCAGCGGGTTGACGCCAAGGGCGTTGTAGCCGCGATAAATCAGCGGACGTATGTAACACGCGGGCAGACCGTTGGCCTTGATCGTGTCGAGGACCGCCGTGGTCAGGGTGTCCTGACTGACGTTGTAGTCCATGCGGTAGATGCGCGCCGAGTCGTACAGACGGCGCATGTGGGCGTCGAGACGGAAGCACGCGGAACCCTTCGGCGTGTTGTAACACCGGGCGCCTTCAAACACCCC
>JBKJTD010000192.1:0-4961 GCA_046590915.1 Vicinamibacterales bacterium | reverse complement strand
TCGACGGATTCGCGATGCTCGCCGTAAATGTCCCGGCGCCAGTGCCGCCGGTGGTCGACAGCGTCAGCCACGGCGCGTCGCTCGACACGGTCCACACCGGAGCACCGGTCGTGAACGTCACCGACACCGTCTGTGGGTCGGTCACGCTCGTCAACGCCCCGGCCGCGCCCGTCTTGACTGCGGCAAACGTCAATGCTGACGGCGACAAGGTGACTACCGGCAGCGCCACCGCAGTGGTAATCGCAAAGTCCTGCGTGGCCGAACAACTGTTGGCATCAGCCACACCCAACGTGAAGTTGGACGTGCCGCTCGCGGTGGGCGTGCCGGTGATCGAACCGGTCGAGGAGTTGAGCGACAACCCGGGCGTCAGCAGTCCCGACGCGAGACTGAACGTGCGCGCGCCCGCACCCCCCGTCGCGGTCACACTCTGGGTATACAGGGTGCCCACACGCCCGTTGGCAAGCGTCGTCAGACTGAAGGCCGGCGGTGTGCAGGCCGCGAGGCCAAACGTGACTCCCCCGGTCTCCTGGCCCAGCGCTACGCTGACGGTGCCAGTGGCACTCGAGACCCACGCCCCGTTGCCAATCCGCATTCTGGGCGACGTGCCCGAGGTGGCATAGCCATTCACCGCGTCCGTGACCGCGGTATAGGTGCCCACCGGGAGGCTGATGGCGTAGTACCCATTTTCATCGGTGAGCCGCGCCTTGCCGACAAGTGTCGAGCCGGAGAAGAACGACACGGACGCGCCGGCGATCGGCGCCCCGGTGGTCGAATCAATCACGTACCCACTGACCAGGCCGCCCTTGGCCAACACGAAGTTGCGATTGCTCACCGTCGCCCCCGCCGTCACCGTGACCCCCGATGAGGCCAACAGATTGCACGGTGCGCACGCCAGATCATCAAACGCTTCGTCGATATAACCCTGCAGGTTGAACGTCCGCAGGAAGTAGGACCCGGCAGCCACACCGGATCCTGCGTACCGACCGGCTCCGTCGGTAATGGTCGAACTCAGCGCGCTGCCCGACGAGTTGTAAAGCACCACCCTGACATTGCCGAGCGGCAGCCCAGTGTCGGCAGCCGTCACCGTGCCGGAGATTCCGCCTCCCGGCGCAAGCGCGAAGTCGATATTCGGCGTCGTGGCTGTGCCCGAGACGGCGACGCCTGTCGACAACCTCGGGTCACATCCCAGACACGCCACATCGTTGAACGCTTCGTCGAGAAAGCCGAGCGTGTTGAAGGTGCGGACGAAATACGTGCCCGCGGGCAAGCCGCCCACCGTCACGAACCCGCCTGCACTATCGGTCATTGACGCCGTGACCACACGCAGGGCGCTGTCATACACCTTGACTTCAATGCCCGACAGCGGTGTGCCATTCGACGACCGTGTCACCGTGCCGGAAATCTTGCCACCGGCCGCCAACGCGAAGTCGATCCCCGTCACCTGAGCACCTGCGGCCACCGCCACTGCGGTGCCCGAATTGGGCTGACACGCACCGATACACACGATGTCGTTGTAGACCTCGTCGATGTACCCCTGGTTGTTCAGCGTTCGGATGAAGTAGGTGCCCACCGGCAGACCAGACGCCGACACGAACTGCCCGGCGGCATCGGTGAAGCTCGTCGTCACCAGACTGTTCGCACTGTTGAATGTCTGTACCGTGATGTTCCGCAACGGCGCACCGGCGGTGTCGGTCACACGGCCCGTGACCTTGCCACCCAGCGAGAGGGCGAAGTTGATTCCGGTTGTGGTCGTATCCGCCGTCACTGTCACCGGCGTGCCGGTGATGGGCGAACAGGCGGCACAATTGATGTTATTCCACACCTTCGAGATATAGCCGAGGCGGCTGGCGGCGCGCACGAAGTAGGACCCGGGTGCGAGCCCGGTGCCGGTGATGTACTGCCCGCCGCTGCCGACAGACGCCTGCACAACGAACACACCGGTCGACGAATACACATTGACGAAGGCAGTGGCAATCGGCTGCGGTGTCGCCGCATCGTCAGTAATCGTGCCGCTGATCCGGCCGCCGGACGTGAGGGCGAAGTTGACGCCGGTCGTCGGCGAACCGGCAACCACCGCGATGGGCGTGCCGACCGTCGCGAGGCAACCGACGCAATCCACAGCATTGTAGATTCGATCGACATAGCCGGCGTTGTTCGACGTTTGTGCGTAGTAGGTGCCGGTCGGTAGACCCTGGAATGCCGTGTAGGCTCCCAACCCGTCTGTCACACCGCTGGTCACCGGCACGCCGCCGTCGGTCAGGATGCGGACGGTCACTCCTGGAATCGCGACACCCGTTGACGTCGTCACGGTGCCGCTGATGCGGCCGCCGAACGCGAGCGTAAAGTCGATCCCGGTGGTCGTGGTATCACCGGTGACCACCACGGCATTGCCGAGCGTCGGATTGCAGTTGGAACACTCTCGGTCGTTGTACACCTCGTCGGTATAACCAAGACTGTTTCGCGTGCGCACGTAGTAGGTGCCCGGAGGCAGCGCGCCGGTCCGGTACTGGCCTGCCGCGTTGGTCTGTCCACTGGTCACCTGCACGCCGGCTGCTGTGTGCACCGCGATCGACACTCGCTCAAGCGGGGTACCGCCACTGGCTATGATGGTGCCGCTGATGAGGCCTCCGGTGGTCAGGCCGAAATCGATTCCGGTGGTGATGGCACCCGCGCCGACCGCCACTGGCGCACCGTCTTTCGGGTTGCAAAGCACGCACACGACGTTGTTGTAGACCTCGTCAATGTAGCCAAGGGTGTTGCTGGTGCGGATGTAGTAGTTGCCGGCCGTCAACCCGACGTTTGTCGCGTATTGACCGAGCGCATCCGTCGTCCTCGACTGCACGAACTCGCCATTCGGACCGTGCAACTGCACCGTGATCCCACCGAGCGGGCTGCCCGCCCCATCGACGATGGTGCCGCTGATGCCGCCGCCGGCCGCCAGCGCGAAGTCGATTCCGGAGACGGTCGCTCCCACAGTCACGGCAATCGGCGTGCCGGCGCTGACGCTGCAGAACACACACACCACGTTGTTGTGAATGCGGTCGATGAAACCGAGCGTGTTCGACGTCCTCGCGTAATACACGCCGGCCGTCAGTCCGGGGACCGTGTAGGTGCCGTTGGCCGCGCTGAGAACCGCTGCCACCGTGACGTTATCGACATCCAGAATGCGGACGGTGACGTTGGCGAGCGGCGCATTCGACGCGTCACGCACGGTGCCCGAGATGGCGCCTCCTGCTGACAACGTGAAGTTGATGTTCCCTGTCGTCGCAGTGCCCGTCACGTTAACCGGCGTGCCGGTGGTCGCCGAACACGTCCGGCACGGAATCGCGCTGTAGAGCTGGTTGATAAATCCGCCGCTGTTGAAGGTCGTGCGCACGTAATAACGACCCTCAGGCAGGCCACCGGTCGCATACGTTCCCAACTGCGTCGTCACCGCTGTTGTGACCGGGCGGTTCTGACTGTCGAACACGGTGACGTTCACGCCTGTCAGCGTGACATCACCGGGTCCGCGTATCGTGCCGGCAATCCGGCCGCCCCGCGCGAGCGCGAAGTCGACATTCGCGGTCGTCGCGCCAGCCGTCACCACGATTGTGGCGCCAGTCGTGATGCTGCAGGTTGCGCAGGTGACGTCGTTGTAGATCTCGTTGATGAAGCCCACCGAGTTGGTGGTCCGCGCCACATAGTTGCCTGCCGGCAATCCGACGACCGCGTAGGCACCGGTCGCCGACGATGTACCGCTGGCGATGAACGAACCGCTTTCTTTCTCGTGCACCGAGACAGTCACGCCTTCGACACCCGTCGCGTCGGTCGCGGTCACGCGTCCCGTCAGCCGGCCACCCACGGCAAGCTCTGCGTTGATGCCGGACGTCGTGGTGCCCGTCGTCACACTGACACCGGCGCCGCTCTGGCGGGGGCAGGATGCACAGATGATGTTGTTGTAGACCTCCGGGACGTATCCGGTGGCGCTGAAGTACACGTGATACGACGCCGGTGTCTACCTGACGCAGGCGGGGCTCACCGCGGGGACGTATCACGTGTACTTCAGCGCCACGGGATACGTCCCTGAGGTGAGCCCCGCCTGCGTCAGGTAGACACCGGCGTCGTTGGTCGACGTAGACGTGACGAACGCGCCTGTCGGCGTATAGACCGTGACGATCGCGCCAGGCAGCGGCACTCCACTGCCCGTCACAGTGACGGTGCCGCCGATTTTGCCTCCCGCGGCAAGGTCGAAGTTGATGCCACTGGCCGTGGCATTCGCAGGCACTGGAATTGGGGTGCCGGTGGACACTGCGCACGAGACACAGGGAAGGTTGTTATAGACCTCGTTGACGTACGACGCGCTATTGCTCGTGCGCGCGTAGTAGGTGCCCGGGAGCAGCGCACCGCTCAGGTATACGCCGGAGGCGTTGGTTGTTGCCGTGCCCACACCCACACCCGTGGACGTGAAGAAAGACACTGAGACGTTGCTGAGCGGCGTGGTACCGCTGACCACCGTGCCGCCAATGCGCCCGCCGGCGCTGAGCGTGAAGTCCCGGCCCGTCGTTGTCGCGCCTACAGTGACGGCGACTGCCGTGCCTGACGTCGCCACGCAGCTGACGCACGCCAGGCCGGCGTAAACCTGATTGACGTACAGATTGGTGGCCGTCCGCAGGTAAAACGACCCGGCCGGCAGGCCGGCAATCGTGAATAATCCCTGGGCGTTCGTGTTGGCCGACTTGACGAATGCCCCGTTGGCGTCGTACGCCTGCACCTGAAGGTTCGCGATGGCCGCATTGCTGTTGCCACCATCGACCACGGTGCCGCTGATCGACCCGCCCGCAATCAGGCCGAAGTTGATACCCGACGTGGGGTTAGGGCTCGCCACCGCCACTGCACTGCCAATCTGGGGAGCGTTGCAGTTGTTGCAGGCCAGATTGCCGCTCGAGTTGTAGATCTGATCGAGGAAGTTGGACGACGATGAG
>JBKJTD010000103.1:0-4419 GCA_046590915.1 Vicinamibacterales bacterium | reverse complement strand
GCGCCGCGATACCGTCACCCGACGGATCAACGGCCACTTTCACCGGGGCCACCTCGTCGGTCCTCACAGGGGGTCTGATCCCCTTGCCGAACGGAATGGTCTTGAAGATCGCCTGATGTTGCGGGGACGACGCGGCTGCGGTGGTTACCACAGTGATCGACCAGGCCGTCTCAACCGTGATGGGCGTGTAACAGAGGAGGTTGTCACACGCCTGATACCGCAGTCGCGCAGGAATGGTCACCGTGCCTGGTGCGACCGTCGATGCCACCGTCGCTCGTACGCCAATCAGAAATTCGTGGCCATAGACGAGCAGGGGCTTGTCGAAGCCCGCGACCGAAAACTCGGTGGCCGTGGGATACACCAACTCCTCGATCGTGACCCCTGCCGGCGGATCGACCGTGAGCACTGTGGGAATCAGCCCGGGCTCGCTCGGCGTGTTTGACTGCACGTGCAGGTCGGTCGCCGGCAACACCGCCCGCACGGCGAACCGCACCTCGCGCCCTTGCGGCGTCGTCGTCGTCGCCGTGAGTGGGGTCAGCACTGCGATAGGGCGCTGCCGAGGCGGCTGCGCCGACACCACGGCGACGGGCGCTGCCCACCAGCCGGACCCAAAGAGCATCGCAGCCACGACCACACCCATCACCCCGACGCCGAATATCCGCCTCACTGACATATCCCGATCCTACTCTGTCGCGTTCCGATCAAGAATCACGTTCGGGGAAGCGGGGTATTACAGATCCTCGGAGCTGCCGGGCTTTAGCCCGGCAGACGCCCGTCGTGGCCCCGACAGCTACGAAGATCACTGGAGATCATGTGCATTTGAATGACCGCGATCAGGCCCTTCTCGCGGGTGAATGGGGACCAGCTGCCGCCATGGCGATGCGGATTGTGACGCGTATGGGCGCGATTGCGCGGGCGCCGCGCCTGATCGACGTGTCACACGCGCACATCGACAGTTCCATCTACGTTGGAGACGCAGGGCTTGAGTTTGCGGAGCGTCTGGCAGGGCTCGGTGCAAAGGTGGTGGTGCCCTCCTCGCTCAACGTCAGCGGCGTGGATGAACACCATTGGCAGGAGTGGCCGGTCGCGCCCGAATGGGCGTCCAAAGCACACCGGCAGATGGTGGCGTATCGCGCGATGGGCTGCACCGAGACGTGGACCTGTGCGCCCTATCAGACGCAGGCTCGGCCGTCGTTCGGACAGCAGATCGCGTGGGGCGAATCCAATGCGATTGTGTTTGCCAACTCGGTCATCGGCGCGCGCACCGAACGCTATCCGGATCTCTATGACATCTGCGCGGCGATCACCGGTCGGGTGCCCGAGGTAGGTCTGCACACCGACGATGGCCGACGCGGCGAGATTTTGATCACGTTGACGAACGTGCCGCATGCCTTGCAGGAGCGTGACGAGTTTTACCCCGTCCTCGGTTTTGTGCTTGGGCGGCTCGCGGAGGATTACATTCCAGTCGTCGAGGGCCTGAGCGTCCACCCGACTGACGATCAGTTCAAAGCCCTCGGTGCCTCCGCCGCTTCGTCTGGCGCCGTCGCACTGTTTCATCTCGTGGGCATCACCCCCGAGGCGCCCACTGTGGCTTCTGCCTTCGGCGGACGTGCCCCGATCGCGACGCACACAGTCGGCATGGCCGAGCTCAATGACGCGCGCGCGCAACTGACGACGTCTGATGACGCGCCGGTCGATCTCGTACTGCTCGGCAGTCCCCATTTTTCCATTGACGAGTTCCGGCAACTCGCGCCGCTGTTGAAAGGCCGACGCAAAGCGGACTCCGTGGAGTTTCTCGTCACCACCAGCCGCATCATGCGCACGCTTGCGGCAGACAGTGGAATGCTGAAGGACCTCGAGGCGTTTGGTGGGCGACTCACCGTAGATACCTGCGTGCTCGCCACGCCCATGTTGCCGCCCAGCATCAAGACGATCATGACCAACTCGGGCAAATACGCGTACTACGTGCCCGGCCTGCTCAACCGGCAAGTCGTGTACGGCAGTCTTGCTGATTGTGTGGAATCGGCAGAACGCGGTCGGGTCATTCGGGATGATTCCGCGTGGAGGCAATCATGACCACCCTGACGACCTCTGAGGTCGTGGTCGGTGGTGACGCGACGGGGCGCCTCGTGGTCAGCCCGGCCCCATTAAGTTTCTGGGGAGGCTTCGACTCGGCAACTGGTGAAGTCATCGACCGGCGTCATCCGCTCAGCGGCCAGCGCATCTCTGGTTGCGTGCTGGCCCTGCCGTGGACGCGAGGATCGAGCACGACCACTGCGGTCTTGCTCGAGGCCGTCCGTCGCGGCACGGCGCCGGCGGCGATTCTTCTGCCGGCCTCCGATACATTCATTGCACTCGCGTCCGTTGTCGCGCACGAACTGTACGGACGAGGATTTGCCGTCTTTGTGGTGGATCCGGCGTCGCTGACCGGACTCGGTGGCACGATCGTACAGCTCACGTCGTAGCCTGCGGTGTTACCGGAAATTCCGCAGCGCCCAGAGGTCGCCGGTGCGATTGCCGCGCGAGAGCAACAGGCGCGTGCCGTCGGCGCTGTAGACAAAGTGAAACAGATGGAGGCTCGTGAATCGCGTCAACTGGCGCGGCGCTCCGCGGTGATCGGCTGTTCCCACAGGTTGGCCGACTTGATGTCGCGGTGAAATCGGTTCGGCTTCGGCGCCATGCAAGAGGCTACCGGAAATTGCGCAGCATGACGACGTCGCCGGTCTGCTGGCCGCGCGAGAGGAAGAGACGCTTCCGGTCGGCGCTGTACGAGAAATTGAACAGCGTGCCGCTCGTGAAATTGGTGATCTGGCGCCGCGCTCCGCCTGCCGCGGGCTGCTCCCATAGATTGCTCTTCAGAGCGTAGGCGATTACTCCGTCGCTGCGGCCCCAGTCCGCGCGGGCGTCGAGTGGGAGGTCGACGCGTGTCGTGATCGCGCCGGTTGCGGCGTCCAGGATGACGTGCGACGAGCGAAACGATGCATCGACGGAGCTCATCAGCAGCTGGCGGCCGTCGGGCGACACGCTGACTGGCCTGACAGACAACTCGGCAAGCACTGAGGAGTTGCTGCCGTCGGCCGCCATGCGCATGATGGCTCCCTTGGCCGCATCCCAGTAATAGATCCATCGCCCATCGGGCGACACAATCGGGACGATATCGTCCTCGCCCCCACTGAGGACGCGCGGATTGGACCCGTCAGCGTCCATGCGCCAGATCCGGAAGCGGTCTTCGTGAATGGCCTGAAAGGCAACGAAGCTGCCATCGTTGGGCGCGCCCGGAATCTCGGCATAGCTCTGCGTCAATCGCCGCGGCCGGCCTCCGGGGGCGTCAAGGCTCCACACCCCCATTTCGCGGTCGAACGACGCGTAATACAGCCGGCCATTGGCCGCTTGAACCATGCCGGAGTCGCCGTCGAACCTGAGGCCTGACGTCCATTGCACGAGGGGCGCGGTGGCCTCGGCATTCGTGCTCCAGATGTTGGCGACGGTATCGGTGGCAACGGTTGCCACGGCGGAACCGTCAGCCGTGACGCTGACACTCTGATTGCCGAATCCTCGCGCATCGCTGGTCATCCGCGTCGCGGCGCCGTCTGGATACGACATGGTCCAGACCTGCAACACGGTCTCGAGCGTCTCGCTGCCGGTAAACAGGATGCCGCCGCTGCCCGGCAGCCAGACGGTGCGGCCCAGTTCTGCCCACGTCTTCGTGCCGGGCGTCTCGATTGTTCCGGTGTCGATATGGACAACGGCCGGACGCATGCGGTACCCGCCGATGACCGTCGCCTGTGTCACGGAGAGCCGCGTCCCGTCCGGTGACCACGATACCCCGGTATCCTCGAACCATGTCTCATCGAGCGAACCTGTGGCCACGCGGCGTTCGTTACCGCCGCGCGCGCCGGCAATCATAAGCAAGGCCTCCCTCCCCGCGGCGCTATGGCGCACGAACGCAATGCGTTGCCCATCGGGCGACACCGCGGCCGCGCCGCCAATCTCACTGACCACGCGATGGGATTCACCGCCCAGAGAGGGAATCACCCAGAGGACGCCGTTCGGGTGCGTGTCGTTTGTGACCGTCACATAGACGAAGTTACTGTCCGGTGAGAACGCCGTGTGGCCGGCCTGATCCCCAAGGACCACCGTGGCCCCGGTCGCGACCTGGTGCAGCTTCAGCTTTCCGGAAAAGTCACAGTACACGACGTATTTGCCGTCGGGCGAAATGGACACGCAGCCGTCCACGTCACCGCTGGTCGTCAGCCGCGTCAGCGTCATCTGCTGACCGCCGTCGCTCTGGGATGTCGTCGTATCGGCGCGGCTCGTCACGGCGTAAAGGCCGTACGTCGCGGCGGCCGTCAGGGCTATGAGCAGCAGCGCCGCGGCGCCGGCCACTCCTTTGTGCCGCCTGACTTCGGCAGCGAGAAT
>JBKJTD010000040.1:0-5429 GCA_046590915.1 Vicinamibacterales bacterium | reverse complement strand
TGAAACTCCAGGATCGTCCGCGGGAAGTCTGGTCTGGCCATCTGCCGAGCCTACCTGAGATAACCGGATACCCACTAGCGACATTATGGTGTGGATTTGGAGCGTGTCGGAAATTCTTCAAAAATGCGCAGTTTCAGCCCATTTTCGCTTGACGCGCGTAATGGCCCTCGTGTAAGCATTCGCGCACATAGAAAAAAGCAGCCGGAAAGTCTGGTGCCTTCCGGCTACTTCCTTTATTATCCTGATGGTTTGTCGGTGGCTGCTTACCTTTCCCATTTGTAGGGGGCAGTGGACCCGTCCTCGATGATCTGTCTGTCCCGCTAATGTCCAAGGTGATGTCGTGAACTGTCATAACGATGTCGATGATTGGTTTCGCTGCAAGCCCAGGAACTGAAGTCGACCCAATGTGTTCAATTTCGACCTCTGCTGCCGAAAGCGCATCGCCAATCCGGCGCTGGTGATCGAGGTACAATACCCGACCGTCATGAAATATCCGGACTAGACGGAAATGGAACCTACGACGAACCCCGTGACGAGCTTGTCGACGTTTGTCAGAGACCGCGGCTATGGTTGTCGCATCAAGCGAGTCTCATTTTCGAGGTTAGCAAGCACTATCGGGGAGATTGCACATGAGCTACCGGAACAAGACCTACGTGGCGTTCGCGAGTGAAGACATCTTGTCGTACCGGCTTATGGAGGCGTGGAGAGAGAATAGGCACATCGACTTCAATTTCTACGACGCCCACGACCTCTTTGTTGCCCGTGACACAAGCAAACCTGAGACCATCAAGAGAAACCTTCGCGAGCGGATGAAGAATGCAAAGCAAATCGTTCTCTTGGGAAGCCCGGCCACGAAAAAGAAGGGCGGTGACGGAGTTTCATTCCTAGCCTACGAGCTGCAGGTGGCGTTGGAGTTGAATCTACCTATCGTCGTCTCCCACCTGGACGGGTCGCGCAAGGGCAACAGTGCCAACTATCCTAAGCCGCTCACCGATGCCGACTATTACACGATCTCGGTGTCGTTCCAGCCAAAGATCATCAAATACGCCCTCGACACCTACGTCCCCAGATTCGCGGCCAGCGCTGCGACCGGTGAGCGAATCTACATCGGCAGTGAGTACGCCGACTAGGGACTGTAGAGCATTCGCCGTGGAGAAAACCCTAGCGCGTCAAATGAAGGTGCTGGGCCAGCGGTCGTGCCCGCGCGTGGCGTCAGCCATCCACCCGGATCAGCAAAGTAAAAGCAGTCTGCCAGAATTCCATGTATTCCTGACCTCATTGGTGGTCTCATGACCGAAAGTAGCCTAGAGCTTCCCAACGACGAGCCCTGTGCTTTCTGCGACTATCTCAGTGGCAAGAGGGCCTTTACCATTCTCTGCCGCACTAACCTGATCGCGGTCCTTGTAACACGGGATCAACGAGGCGTAGGCCATCTCCTCGTCATTCCCACCCGCCATTTTCCAACACTGCTAGAAGCAACAGGCGAGGAGCGCCACGCTCTTATTGACACCGTTGCTGCAGCTGCCGCAGCGATCGATAAAGCGTACGAACGACCAGGAATTGCTGTTTGGCAGAACAACGGAACCGCTGCGCACCAAGCCATCGCGCACCTCCATTTCCATGTGGCCGGCACACTTCCGGGCGGCGGTACAAACTTTGGAGAAGTGCCAGAGCTCACCGTCGAACAAACAGACCAAATCGCGCGACACCTAGCAGAAGCAATTACGTCGCCAATCTGCCAACCATGACACGACGCCCGCGTAGCAGCGTCGCCGCACCAACGAGCAGTCCAGCCCGACCGTTACGTTAAAGAGTGCAGACGACTTCGGACATTCCGAAACTAGAACATTGCCGCCAGATCGGTAATAGGTCCTGTATCTCTAGGGATACCGAGACGCCGTGATTGCTGATGACTATGTCCACCCCGTGACTTTCCTGGCCCCGATCCAAGCAGTATCACAAATACGAAGGGCAGCTATCGGGTCGTTTGACACTAATCCCGTGGTCAATGTCCCCCGATGTTCTGACGAATAGTCAGTACATTCCAGGCGACGGGCAACCTGATCACGGCGCGGGCATAGCTCCTGATTTCAGCACTAGCAAATGACTCATTCCCCGCTGCTCCTGAGTGACGAGGGCCGCCGCGTTTGGGTCCCGCTGTAGGACGGTGTACGGCCGCGTGCCACTCAGTAGTCGCAAAAGGCGCAATTATCATTTACCGGCAGTTGTATAGGATCATCTCGTCACCCCAACGACTTCAAGAAGTCATGTAAGACGGCGTGATCCAGTTCGTCATACTCCCCTGGTCTCACAACGATATTGAGACCGTCACAAATGCGCTCCTTACGGGACGCGAGCATGAACGAAAGAACCTGAAAGCGGATGGCATCCATCGCCGGCAGTGTAGACGATAAATTGGCAAGGCCCCCGCCGATCACGCCCATCCTGACCACGGTAGCGTTTCCGCGTACTCTGACACGGTCCCAAAGACTAGTCAAGCTCTCCCAAACCAAGTCGACATCCGTTGAGACGTGATCCTCTTTGTCCATTTTTGTATAGGCAAGCAAGAATGCCGTGCGACTTGGCCCTTGCAGGACAGCCGTCGTTCCGATTGGGTAGGCCAACCTGTTGCCGCGTTCCTTGCCTTCAATTGGTTCCGCGCGACTCGCGTACGGCTGGAGGGCGGTCACCAATTCGGCGTCCAATCGATCTGCGTCGTTTAGGTAGACCCGTTGCAGAAATTGCCCCTGCAAACTTGCTGGGGCAATGATTGGGGAACGAGTATCGAAGGACGTACTCACCCCGACGACAAGGTGCTCAGCAGCCGCACTGTTATCAAAGAAGTCCCCCGAGATGATGCGAACTGTAGTCTGTGGCGACTTGTATGCGAACCCGATTGGCTGTGGCCAAGCAAGCCACGCACCAACGATGCAAGACAAACCCAAGGCTGGCCAGACTGCCCACCCAAAGTGCGGGAGCACGTCCGGGAAGAAGATGTCGAATAATCCGACGAAAATGGATACGCCGCCCAGTATCGCGAGTGACCGACCCGTGGCTTTAGCGAAGAAGCGTTTGCTGCGCAATTCGCTCGGAATGCCACTCACAGATCGAGACCCGTGTAGACAGACGCGTTGTACTGGTACGGCCCCTCCTTAGCGCTTCGGGCAAAGGCCGGCGCGTACTTGTCCAGTGCGTACTGAATGATTTTGGGCTGGAAAGACACGGAAATTGTGTGATACCGATTGTCCAAAAGTGGCTGTGGGATGAAGTTTCTGTCCACAGTTCGGTCACGGTCGAGGTTGGCGATGACCACGGGTAGGTTGAATTCCATGAGAACCTTGACCTCGTGCGCGAGGAACGAAGTTCCGTCCGACCCCTTGCGGCGTCCGGCGGGGCTTCCAAGGAGAACCACTTGTTTGGCGTTCTTCATGCGCTCACGGAGATTGCGCTTGATCGTCTCAGGTTTGCTTGCGTCAAGCGAGATATACAGATTGTGGGCATCGAAGAACGAAAATTCAATGTGTTCGCTCTCGCGCCAAGCTTCCATCAAGTAGTACTGCTTGATGTCTTCGCTGGCAAACGCAACGTACGTCTTGTTGCTATAACTCATCCTGATCCTCACCCTTCGAAGGGCACGCCTGTGCCTTAGGAATCATGCCACAAAAGATACTTGGGACTGTTGAGTTTCCGTTTTTCGTTCAAAATGCTGGCCCCGGGCTACCCCGGCACCTGTTCCGGATAAATCAACACAACCAGGGTTCCATAATCTGGCTCTTCACATTTAGGCATGGTTGGATTGTTTCGCCCGGTAGGGGCGGTGTCCGCCGGCGGCGAGTAGGCATCTGAGCCGGTAGTTGGTGATTTGCGGACGCCGCGGGCGATGAACTCAAATCGTTCCAGCAATTTCTTCGACTGCCGGTGCCAGTGCCCCTATGGATGCAGGGCCGCTACGCGCCAGTCATCAGCTGTGCCCTTCCTCGACAGCAAGGAGATCGTCGCGGTTCCAGATCTGCTTGGCGATGTCGCGGTACAGATCGCCCCTCTCTACGACGCCAGCGGCTTCAAACTGCTCGTAAGGCTGAACGGAAGTCCGCTGGACTTGGCGAAGGCCACAAAGCCGGGATTCTTCTTACTTATATTGTCTGCCGCTCCCATGTCGCCCCGGCGACTAAGTGCCTGTTCCGGAATTGGAGGTGGCCAAGCAAAAGTGGAATATCCAACGCTGGGGAGATGACCCTCCATTTCACCCCCGCTATTGCTCATTCTCACGGATATAGGTCACTCCGAACGCTTTCACCTGACGGAACTCCTGAAGCTTGCTTGCGAGATCAAAGGCATCGCCGGTGACGTACTGGAAGATGTCGAGCCCCCGGCCAAGTAGGATCCGCCACCCCGTATCGGTGAGAATAGATCGATCATGAATGCCGCTGTCGAAGACGACGTCCACTGTGATGCCACCAGCAGACGCTCCCTGCTTGATTTTGAGTAAAAGCTCGAACTGCTTGCGGAGCTTTTCCTCGCCCTCAGTGGTCTCTGAGGTGATCAGCTTGACGCTCACCTCTTCGGCAGCGTCCTTCGAAACTGAGATGCGCTCGATGAGTTCCATGAGGTTGCGGGCCTGATGGAACTGCCGGATGTAGGGGTCGACTATGGTGATTTCCGTGGCTCCGCGCAGGTACGGGACGAGGAGGGTATCGAACGAGACCCCCCGCTGGTTTTCCTGGAACTCCCGGTGGCCCTCGAACAACGGGTCCACGGCGATCTGCTCCTCCGAAGGCGGTTGAGCGCCTTCCGCAGCAGTCTTGGCGCCCGCAGCGGGAACGCCCACTATGTCCTCTGCCTCAGCGCCATCGCGGCGCTCACGGTAGTAGTACGACGGGTACTCGTCCTCTTCGAGAGTCGAGACCGGGTGCCATATACCGGTCTTGTCGAGGTAGCCGAACTTGACGTCTGCCATCGTCGAGTCGATGCGCAGGATCTGATCTTTGACGCGTCTGCGGCCCTCGATTGCTAAGCGGAGGATCTCCTCGATCTCTTGGACAGTCGCTTCCCCGTGCGGGTAGAGAATTTTCATCAACCCGGAAAAGGTCTTATGGATTCCGTCGCGGTCACGGGTCGAGATGTCCGACGACAGCGTGAAGTGTAACTGGTAGCGATCGGAGTAGTCTGCCGAGCGCATCGACTTGAGCACCTCGGCGATGTAGTCGACGACGAACCCGTAGCCGTTCGAGAACATCTCCCCCCGGATGGTGTCAACCTCCCAACCGGGGATGTAGTGGTGCAGGCGGTCGAGGAAGGCGGAGTCGTGGTAACTCTCCGGAAGCTCGTCGAACAAGTCGGAGTGCTTGAGCATGTAGGGCACGGTGTGCGAGGTGTTGCCGACGAACACCATCGAGGCTTCCGCGCCAAGCGTCTCGACGCCGCGCGAA
>JBKJTD010000415.1:0-11778 GCA_046590915.1 Vicinamibacterales bacterium | reverse complement strand
CGGATTTCATTGCCGGAAAAATTCTGAATGCCCTCGGTTTTGAACAGCTGCTGCTCAAAACCGAGGGCATTCAGAATTTTTCCGGCAATGAAATCCGCCAGATCATCAATCGTCTTGGGTTGCTGATAAAACGCCGGCATCGCCGGCAGAATCATCGCGCCCGCTTCCGCCGCTGCCACCTGATGGCGCAACGCAGGGAGGCTCATCGGCGTTTCCCTCGGCACCAGAACGAGACGACGATGCTCCTTGAGCATGACGTCGGCGGCTCGTTCGATGAGGCTGCGGGAGAGTCCGAGTGCCACGCCGGCCAGTGTCTTCATCGAACACGGCACGATCACCATGCCGGTGCACCGGTGGCTGCCGCTGGCCAACGTGGCACCCAGATCCTTGTTGCTGTGCACCACGAACGAACCGTTGCGCACGGCAGGGCCGTATTTCACTTCGAGGAGTTCCTGCAGACGATCGACCTTGGCGTCACCGCCCAGTTCCTCCATGAGCAGTCGCTTGCCATAGTCGGAGAACACGATCTCCAGGTGGCAGCCGACCTCCATCAGCGCCGCGATGGTCCGCACCGCGTAAATTGCGCCCGAGGCGCCGGTCACTGCAACCGCGATGGACGGCTTCATACCCAGTACACATCCGCTGCGGTGGTAACGAGAAACAGGATGCCCACCCAGCCATTGAGATCGAACGCAAACTTCACCTGTGACAAGTCGTCGGCTCTGACCAGCGACTGCTCGTAGACCAGCAGCAGCGCGACGCCGGCCACGCCCGCGGCGTAGATCGCGCCGAGGTCTGCGGCGATGCCAAGAGTCGCCAGGCTGCAGACCGCAATCACATGCATCACGCGCGAAATCAGCAGCGAGCGAGCGACGCCAAATCGCACCGGAATCGACCGCAGCCCTTCGCGTCGATCGACCTCCACATCCTGGCAGGCGTACAAGACGTCGAAGCCACCCACCCATGTGCCGATCGCCAGTCCAAGCAGCCACGGCTCCCAGCCACCGCGGCCACCCGCCGCCAGCCAGCCGCCGACCGGCGCCACGGCCATCGCCAGGCCGAGAAATATCTGCGTGTATGCAGTGAAGCGTTTGGCGAGCGAATACCAGAACACGATCGCCAACGCGACTGGTGAGAGCGCGAAACACAACGTGCCGAGCGGCCAGGTCGAGGCGACAAAGAGCAACGACGAGACCATGACAAACCCGATGGCTTCCGTGCGCGACATCCGCCCCTGCGGCAGTTCCCGCATGGACGTGCGGGGATTGCGCGCGTCAAATCGCGCATCAACCAGTCGGTTGAACCCCATGGCGGCACTGCGCGCGGTGACCATCGCCGCGACGATCCACAGCAGACGCACCCATTCCCACTCCACCACACGGGTCGCCAGCAGCGCGCCGACCAGCGCAAACGGCAGCGCAAACACCGAGTGGGAAAAACGGACAAACGACGCGTACACGCGCAGGCGGGCCATCATCATTCAGCTGACATCCACGAGCGACACCGCAGAGGCCGGAATACCACTCACCAAGTATTCTTCCACATCCGCCCCGCGAGTCAGCGTGGCCGGCACCGTAATCGCCACACACATCGCCCGTTTTCCTGTGGTGATAGATCCGAAGTCCGAACCGTGCCCGAGCGACTCGGCCCCCACCCGGGTGGCGCTTTCCAGGAGCCGGGCGGCGTCCACTTCCGGCGCCAGACGACGCAGGGCCGCCAGCTCGTCAAACATGTTGAGCGAGTCCACAGACGCGAGGCTGTCAGTGCCGATGGCGACGGCCACACCCGACGCATAAAAACGAGCGATCGGGGGGACCCCACCGCCCACCCAGACATTGCTGCGCGGACAGGTCACCACCACGGCCCGCGCGTCACGCGCCTCGTCAAGATCGAGCGGGCCGAGATGTGTTGCGTGGACCAGCAGCGTCCCCGGCTGGAGGTATCCCACGTCCTTCAGGTAACGCACCGGATGCGCGCCGGGAGGCACCCACGCGTCATTCCAGACCTCCAGCGCGTCGAGCATGTCGCGAATGGGCCCCCGGCCCGTCCGCAGGAATTCCATTTCTTCATTCGACTCCGCCAGATGGACCGCCAAAGGTGCCGGGCCCACGTGGCGCGCAGCAATCTCGCGGAAGAGCGCCGGTGAGGTCGAATACGGCGCATGCGCGACGACAGACGACCTCAGAGGTCGGTTCCGCTCCGATCTGTCGGAGCCGACCTCTGAGGTCGTTCTCAGCCGCACATGCGCCTCGCGCACCATGGCGGCAGGATCCGTGGGACGGAAGCCGAGGATTTCGTGAAAGATCGTCGCGGCCATCGGCGCCTCGGCCAATGGCGCAACCGACGCGAGCGTGTTTGAGATGTCCCCGACCAGCACGGTGCCCGTCGCGCTCATCGTCGAAATCGCCGCATGTATGGCGGAGTTGACAAACGCGTCGCCGCCGGCGGGACCGATGCGACGGATGGCTATCATCGTGCGGATCCAGGCGTCCATCGACTCTTGCGGCGGCACTCGGCCTTCAAGCCAGCTGAGTTCGAGATGGGTGTGTGCGTTGACGAGCCCGGGCATGAGAACGACATCGCCCAGGTCACGCGCAGCCGATGGTGGAGTCCCGCGGCCAGTCTCCACAACCCGGCCATGGTCGGCAGTGACCCAGCCGTTCGAGACCTGTGTCCCAGCAGTCGGAATAACCCACCGGGCACGCACCGCTTTCATTGCCTCATTGCCTCATTGGCCCATTGGCCCATTGGCCCATTGCCCCATTGGCTCATTGCAGCCCGCGCAGCCGTTTGGCCTGCGCCGAGCGAGCATCGTAGGCGCGCAGATCGGCGGCTTCTCCAGCGCGACCATCGTGACGCGCGACGGCCAGCTCGCGCATGCGCGGCACCTCACGCTGGCGGAAGACCGGATCCCCGAGCACGTCGTAGTGCATGTTGCGGCGCTTGGCGGTGTAGCCCGCACTCTCGATGTTGCGCACCACCTCGAATTCGTCCATGCAGTATTCCGCACCGGCTGCGCGCACGACGTTTTCCTCGATCATGACCGAGCCCATGTCGTTGGCACCGTACGCCAGGCTGAGCTGCCCGACCTTTCCACCCTGCGTCACCCAGGACGACTGCAGGTTGTCGAAGTTGTCGAGCACCAGTCGCGACAGTGCGAGGGTGCGCAGATAGTCGATACCGGTCGCCTCCGTGCCCCCGAGTTCGGTGTGTTCCGGCTGGTAGCTCCACGCGATGAACGCCGTGAAGCCGCCGGTCTGGTCCTGCACGTCGCGCAGGCGAAACAGATGTTCGAGTCGTTCATCGACCGTTTCCACCGTCCCGTACATCATCGTCGCGGTCGTGCGAAGGCCGGCCTGATGTGCCTGCGCCATCACTGCCAGCCATTCATCAGAGGTGGCCTTGTTGTAGCAGTTGAGTTCCTTGCGTACCCGATCAACAAGAATCTCGGCGCCACCGCCGGGCACGCTGTCGAGGCCGGCTGCAATCAGCCGGTCGATCACCTGTGCTGTGGTCAACCCGGACAATCTCGAGATGTGGATGATCTCCGGTGGCGACAACGCGTGCAGCCGGAACTCCGGATACCGGGCTTTTACTTCGCGGAACAGATCCTCATACCACGCAAGCGGTACGTCGGGATTGTGGCCGCCCTGGAGCAGCAACTGTCCCCCACCGAGTGCCATCGTCTCTTCAATCTTGCGGAAGATTTCCTCAAATCCGAGCGTGTAGCCTTCAGAGGAACCGACGGGCCGGTAGAACGCACAGAACTTGCAGCGGGCGACGCACACGTTGGTGTAGTTCACGTTGCGGTCGATGATGTACGTCACCACGCGCCCGGGATGACGCAGGTGCCTCGCACGGTCGGCCAACTGACCAAGCAATGAGGTCGGGGCCGTGAGATAACACTCTTTGGCTTCGGCGCGGTCGAGTCGGCCGCCGGCCACCAACTTGTCTGCGATTGTCAGCACACTCATACGCTCGGTTCCATGGTAACCCGCCACGCAATGCCCCATGTCACGGCAAGCAGCGCGGACGCCAGCAGGAAAGGCGCGCCTGGAAACTGCCAGCCGGAGTGAGGACTGATGGCCATCGCAAAGGTCCATGTGAAGAGCCCGGGCCCGACCATGCCGGTCAGGCCCATAAAACTGCCGTTGATCCCCTGCAGTTGGCCTTGATCGGACGCCGACACCCGACGGGTCATCAGCCCCTGCAACGATGGATTAAAGAAACCCATGAGTCCCAGGAGAGGAAGTCCCAGCCACAACAGCGTCGGAGTGCCAGCCAGCGCGAACATCGCGAATCCAGTGATACCGCCCGCCACTCCTGTCAACAACACGGCTCGTTCTCCAAAACGCGCCACCATCGGTCGCACCAGGCCCCCTTGCACGATAACGCTGATGATGCCCACGGCCGCGAGCGTCAGCCCCGTCTCCCGGGCATTCCATCCATACCGATAGCCGACATACAAGACGAACACACTCCCCAGCACGTGATGCACCAGGTGATACATCACGCCAAGACTCGCCAGTCCCATCAAACCCGGATGACGCCGAAGCAGTTGCAACGAGCCCAACGGATTGGCGTTGCGCCACGAAAACGGCTTTCGCTTCTCGGGGGCCAACGACTCGGGCAACACAAAGTACCCGTAGGCCGCGTTGGCGATCGCGAGACCGCCGGCCACCCAGAACGGCAGTCGCGGATCGGTCGCACCCAGAATGCCGCCGATGGCCGGGCCCAACACAAACCCCAGTCCAAACGCGGCACCAATCATGCCGAAACCCGCGGCGCGTTTTTCCACCGGCGTGACGTCTGAAATATAGGCGCCGGCGGTGGAAAAACTCGCGGCCGTAATGCCCGAAAGCACCCGCCCGACAAACAGCCACGCCAGCGACGGCGCAACCGCCATCAACAGGTAGTCAAGCCCCAGGCCGACGCACGAAATCAGAATCACCGGACGCCGGCCGAATCGGTCAGACAACGAGCCCAGGATCGGCGCGAAGACAAATTGCATCACGGCCCAGACAGTGCCAAACAGGCCGTACACCGTGGCGGCCCGCGCCGTGTCACCCCCGAGAAAATCCTCAACCAGGACAGGCAGGACCGGAATGACAATGCCAAGAGCAAGGACGTCGAGCACCACGGTGATGAAGATAAAAATCACCGCCGCACGACGCGGGGCTGTCACCTCGGAGCCTCTGTCGCGAAAAACTTCGGCGTGGCAGGCCAGTCCACGAGCCCCACTGTGGACGCCTCGCGGAAATACGTCGCAAGACCTTCAAGCATCCGCGGGGTCAGGTCAAACTTGATGTGCTCGCGCAAGTAGTGGCGCGCCAATGGCTGCCACGCCGGCGTATGGGCGACGTAGGCATCAGCCAACGCGTCTGATGCGGCCAGGCCGGCATCCCGCGTGGACTGCAGACGTTTGACGACCTCAGGCGACGCGGCATCAGGGCGTCCCGCCCAGAAGGCCCACACAAACGGCAGGCCGGTCATCTCGGTCCACATCGTCCCGAGGTCGATTTTTTCTATGCTCGCGCCGGTCGCCGCTTCGACCGAAGGCAGGTCGGCAAACAGGGCCGGGTCACCGATCAGCAACGCGGCATCATGGCTCGTCAACATGGCCACCAGGTCGGGCGACGCTTTGACGTACGCCGGTTGGATGCCAAAGCGGCGACGGCACATGATGCGTGTCAGTGCCACTGATGTTCGTGAGCTGGTATCGAGCGCGATCGACCGGACCTCCGCCATCGGCTTGCGGGTGAAGATGGCGACCGACGCCACCGGCCCTTCCGAGGCAATCGACACACCGGGCACCACCAAATCGCTCGGCCGACTGTGGTACGTGATGGTCGGAATCAGACCGAGGTCGATGTCACCCGCTGCAAGCAATGTCGCACACGTCGACGGCGGATCGAACCGCACCGAGAATGCGGGATTCGACTCTGCCCCAAGCCCTGAAATCAGGGGGCGCGCATTGAGGTAGTTCACCGAGCCGAGGCGAATCGGGTGAGGCGTCACCGCGTGAGCTCGAACCGGCCGTCACGTCCGGCGGGCGAGGCAAACGCGGCGGCGATCTGACGTTCGATGTCTTCCTGCGGGCTTCGGCGATGGCCAAGGCCAAGTGTGTCGACGGCCGGCACATTGTCCATGTCGTCGGCGCCGTACGCGATGGCCACTTGCGCCAGTTTGGGACCGTAATACGCCCAATCGACTTGAATCGACGGCACGGTGGCACACACCAGACGCGCCACCGCAATCGTCCGCACATCGTCGTACCCGGTGGACGGCGTGTCGGTTTGATCGACGATGGGGAGCGGGGAGAAGGACTTGAGCGCACGCGTCTCGTCCTGCAGCGCGGAGACACGCTCGATCAAGTGCAGGCGCACGTCAACCGTAGGCGCGTGTTCGATGACCGCACGCCACACATGCAATCCGCCGTGTTGCACCGCCCGCACCAATTCGGCGGCATCGTCGACCCGGTCAATCGGGAGGGCCGAGACAGCCGCCAAGCCGGCGTGGTGAAGGAGCGCGGCGCCTTCGGCGAGCGCCATGTGATCGCCGTGGGCCAGGTCGAGCAGGTCGACCATCGAGAAGCCGGTCACTGGAACTGCACCCGCGACGGCGACGACCGATGCGATCCACTCCGCAGCCGCGGCAAACGATGCCGGACGTCCCACGAGTCGCACTTCACACGCCGCACCGAGGTCGGAGGGGATGCCGTCTGTCACGGTCAACACCTGGTTGTAGGTCACACGTTCGCCGTGGTGGGCCTTGCGGGCCGCTTCGCCGAGCAGGCCGACGCTGACCAGATCGGTGCATTCCAGTACGCGGATAGCCTCGTCATGCGTCAACGGTCGACGAGACGATGCCGCTTCTGCGAGATCACTCAACATAACAACTCCCAGTCACGCCGGGTCTCAAGACCCGGCCTCCATGGAACGGCGTTGGCCGGGGCCAATCGTTTGTTCATTCACTTCGATGGCCTCGGCGACGCGTGTGGCCAGCTGCAAGGCGCGGTAGCCGTCCCGGCCCGTCACGCGGGGCGGAATCCCCATGCGCACGGCGTCGACGAAGTCGTGCAGCTCGCGCCCAAGCGGCTCCCCTTTTTCGACCGGCACGGACCCGCCCTCAATCTTCGGACGGCCCTCCGGCTGCGGCACAATGCGCCACACGTCGAGTTCCTGTTCTCCATAGTCCACCGAGACATACATGTGCGGCTGGAAGCAGCGTATCTTTCGCACCTTGTCCCGGCTGATGCGGCTGGCGGTGAGATTCACCGTGCAGCCGGACGCAAACTTCAGACGGGCGTTGGCAATGTCGACCTTGGGCGACAGGACCGGCACACCGACAGCTTCGACACTCAGGACTTCTGATCGGTCAATCGCGAGCACAATGTCGAGATCGTGAATCATGACGTCAAACACGACGTCGATATCGAGGCTCCGATCCGGAAACCCGCTCAGCCGATGCACTTCGATAAACCGGGGATGGGTGATCAGCGGAATCGCCGCTGCCACCGCCGGATTAAACCGCTCGGTGTGGCCGACGGCAAGCGCCAGTCCGCGCGACTCTGCGAGCGCGATCAACTCGTCGGCTTCGGCCAATGTGGACGTCATCGGCTTCTCCACGAGCACGTGGACGCCGGCGTTGAGAAACTCCCGTGCGACCGTGACGTGGTCGACGGTCGGCACGGCGATGCTCACGGCGTCGACCTGGCCGATGAGCGCACGATAGTCGGCGAAGGCTTCAGCACCGGTGTGTGCCGACGCCGCCTGCGCGCGTTCGACGGACACGTCAGACACCGCGACCAGGTGGGCCCCAGGCGTGGCGGCCAGCAGCCGTGCATGATGCCTGCCGAGGTGGCCGACTCCGACGACACCCACGCGAAGCGGCGTCACCGCTGTCTCCCGACGATCACGATGCCTGCAGCGTTGGCGGCATCAATGACCGCCTGTCCATCAATCATCAATGTGGTGCCTGCATCCACAGACATCGCGTCAACGCCGGCTGCAGCCATCTGCGTGATCGTGGCCACACCGACCACGGGCACATCAAACCGCATGTCCTGCTTGGGCTTCGCGACCTTGACCACGCGCGTGCCGGCTCCAGCCAACCGGCCTGCGCGTTCAATGGTCTGGTCGGTCCCTTCCATGGCTTCCACGGCCACGACAGCCTTGTCCTTGACGACAATCGTCTGCCCGATATCGAGACCCGCCACCGCGTCGGCCACCTGATACCCGAAATCAAAATCCGCCTGCATTGCCGGCGTGGGAGCTGTGTGCGTCAATACGCCCGGCTTCGCCAGCAAATCCGCGAGCAGTTCCGTCGAGTCCATCAGCGTGATTCCATGGCCCTGCAACACGTCCGCGATGGCCGCAATCAGTGCGTCCGTGTTCTTGGATCTGAGTTTGGTGAGCACGGAGAGCAACGTCAGGTCCGGCATGACGCCGCCAAACAGTTTCACATGCTTGACCTGACCGGCCATGATCGCGCGCGAGACGCCGGCGCCCTTGAGCACCTTGATGCACGTGCCGAGCTGTCCGAGCGGATTCCACGTGAATGACGGATGCCCGAGGTCACGAGAGAGGGCTTCCAGCTCGGGGAACGCCTCCCCTTCGATCGCCACCGTCGCCACGTCGTGGCCGAGCTGCCGCGCCGCACGGAGAATCAAAAATGGAAAAGAGCCGTTTCCGGCAATCAGACCCAGCGGCATCCCGTCGATCTTACTCTCCGTCGGCCTCGTCGCCCAGTCTGCGGGACGGGCGTCGCAGGATGACACCGCGATCGCCGGCGTGCTGAATGAACTCCACGAGGTACGCCACTTCCGGAACCGCCAGGGTGGGGTCCGCCTCGATCAGCTCGATCGCGTGGCTCGTGTTGTGATGAATCAGGTGCCGGTACGCGCGGCGCAGCTTGCCGATAAGCTCGCGCGAAAATCCGCGCCGCTCCAACCCGATGCTGTTGAGCCCGTAAATCCGCGCGCGATTGCCCACCGTCTTTGCATACGGCAATGCGTTGCGCGTGACCACGGTGTAGCCGCCGATGAAGGCATATTTGCCGATCCGGCAGAATTGATGGACGCCCGAGAATGCCGAGACGGTGACCCAATCGTCGACGATCACGTGTCCACCGAGTGTGGCACCGTTGCCGAAAATCGTGTGATTGCCCACATGGCAGTCGTGCGCCACGTGGGAGTACGCCATGAACAGATTGTGATCGCCGATCGTCGTCTCGCCACCACCGCCGGCGGTGCCGCGGTGGATCGTCACAAATTCACGGAACACATTGTGCTGCCCGATGGTCAGCCGCGTCGGCTCTCCGCGGAATTTCAGATCCTGCGGCGCCAGACCAATCGACGCAAACGGGTAAATCTCGGTATGGTCGCCGATCTCCGTCCAGCCGTCGATGACAGAGGATGCGCCGATCCGGCAGTGTTTGCCGACGGTGACGCGCGCACCGATCGTGACGTAGGGCCCGATCACGCTGCCGGGGCCTATCACCGCGCCTGGATGCACCACTGCGGTGGGATGCACCTGGGGTTCGTCGGGACGCACGCCGGTCTCGATGACCAGCAGCAGTTCGGCTTCGGCCACGACGTGGCCTTCACTCGACGCAAGGGCTTTCACGCGCGCGAGCCCGCCGCGACGCGCGGCGAGGCGCACCTCCAGCTCCAGGCGATCGCCCGGGACCACCTGGCGGCGGAACTTCGCTTCATCCACGCCGCGCAAGGCGATGCGGGCATCGGCCGGGGCATCGTCAAGGAGCAGCAATGCGGCCACCTGCGTCAGCGCCTCAATCATGAGGACGCCGGGCATCAGAGGCGCGCCGGGGAAATGGCCCTGGAAAAATTCTTCGTTGACAGTGACGTTCTTGACCGCCACCACCCGGGAGCCACGCTCATGGATGAGCACACCGTCCACCAGCAGCGAGGGATAGCGCTGAGAGAGGCGATCAATTTGTGCGGAAACGTTCATCTCAGCAGTGCGCAGTGCGACGTGCGGAGTGGGGCGCATTCTTCGCACCCGCACACCGCACCCCTCGGGCTGTTACTTCTTGACCGGGAACTGCGCGTCGACGCGCTTGACGAGTTCCGGCGACAGGTCGACACCTGGGAACACATAGACCGCGCCTGCGCTTCCGATGTCAAACAAGGCGTAGAGGCCCCTTTCTTTCGCCAGGGCTTCCATCAGCGGCACCACCTTGCGTTCGAAGTCCTGCAGGAGGTCCTGCTGCATGGCCTGCACTTCCGACTGCGCTTCCTGCTGCTTGAACTGCAGTTCACGCGTCAGCCGGTCGATGTCCTTGGCCAGTACCGACGCCGCGGTTTCGCTCAGCAACTGCGACTGCGTCTGCTGTTTGCTCTGGGCATCCTTGAGCTTCGCTTCGATCCCGGTCAGTTCGGTCTGCCACTTCTTGGACAGGGCCTCAAGCTGCGTCGAACCGGCTTTGCCGAGCGCGGACTGCGAGAGCACGCCCTGCACGTTGACGAAGGCGATCTTGGAATCTGCCGGAAACGGCACGGGCTGCGGAGCAGGCGCGGGCGTCTGCGCGGCCGGTGCGGCGGGTGGTGGCGCCTGGGTGGTCGGGGGCGGGGTCTGCGCAAGCGCATTTGCTGCCACGAGGACGGCCGCCAGGGCCATAAGCAACGTCTGTCTGTTCATGAGTGAAATCTACCTCAACCTTTCAACAATCAACGATAACGTAGAACACCTCGTGGAGGCTAGGCTACACTTGGGGGGCATGCGTCGTTTGAACCTGACCCGCGCTCTGGTGGCTGTGTCCCTTGCCGCCGCGTCCACCGCCTGTGATGATCCCGGCCCGACGGCCCCGACTCCCGTCACGCCCGTGGTCGTCAACGTGACCGAAACCTATTCGGGCATCCTCGGCCGCAATGGCGCCGTGACCTTCCCCTTCGCGGTGTCGGCTGGCACCGCCACCGCCACGCTGACGACGATCCTGCCCAGCACGGCCGCTGTCGGCCTGTCGTTGGGCACCTGGAACGGCATCTCGTGCGCCGCAGTCATCTCCAATGACAACGCCACGGAGTTTACCCAACTGGTCGGCACCGCCGGTCAGAACGGCACGCTGTGCCTGCGCATTCATGACGTTGGCCGACTCACGGCGCCGGTGACTTTCACCATTGCCGTCGTCCATCCCTGAGCCCGGAACGTCGCTAGAACGTCGTCCCCACCGCGAAGCGGAACGTGAACTTCGGCTGGCGCTGCAGCTGGTTGTTGAAGACGCCGCTGCGCTGCGGGTTATAGGCAAAGATCAAGCGGAACGGCACGTTCAGCACCGGCATGAAGAACCGGATCTCTCCACCCACCGACGTCTTGAACGCATAGGACTTGCCGATGGGTTCAAGTCGTGACGTGGGCGGTGTCTGCCCGCCGGGCGTCAGTTCAACGAGCTGATTGGGATCAAAGAGCGCCGGTGGTGTCGGCGCGACTCGCTGGAAGACCGTTTCCTTCCAAGTGAATCGTTCGCCGATGTCCCGCACCTGGCCGGCGTCGTAGAAGAACACCAGGCGCACCGGACCGCCCACATTGATCATGTACTCGGCGTTGAACAGGATGGTCTTGTTGCCGCCGAGCACGAGGCCCGACCGCTCGTCGCGCGTGCCCACACTGCGTAAGTCAAAACCACGGATGCTGTATTCACCGCCGAGCACCAGCTTCTCGAAGATCGGCAACGTGGTCGTGTCGCCATACGGGCGGACATACTCGGTCTGCAGACGCGTCCCCACCGACATGCGCGAGGTCAGCGACTTGTAGAAGA
>JBKJTD010000258.1:0-3842 GCA_046590915.1 Vicinamibacterales bacterium | reverse complement strand
GCAGCTTCGACGCCTTGCTGCGGTAGTGAACCTCCGTCAGACGCTGGCTGCTGTGCTGCAGCAATTCCGCCGCCTCTCCCGCATTGCCCGCCAGGTCCGCAGCCCGCTTGCGGGTGTCGCGCAGGTACATGGCGCGGATAGCGTCGGCCAACGCCTTGTTGCCCCCATCCTGCGCCTTGGCAGCGGCTTTTTCCCGGGCTGCGTCCCAGCGCTTGCGCAGCATCGCGGGCGTGACCGTCTTTCCGGTTGCCGTGGTGAGGAACATCACGCTCGCTGCTTTGCGCTCGGCCCGGCGTGCCGCGACTGCCGCCAGTACGGGCGATGCCGCGATGTCGAACTGCGCGGCCTTGCCGGTCTTGCTGGCACGGAATTGCAGGATGCCGTTCACCGGCACTGTCGCTTCCCGAACGTCCGTCAGGCGCATCCCGGTCGCCGTGGCAATGTCCATGCAGTCCCTGAGCACCAGGTCGGCCTGGGCGTAGACAGCGGCGAAAATCTCGTCGGTCACATCGAACTCGCGCGGCGCTTCCTCGTTCTTCCAGCTCTTCACGCCAGCCGCAGGCCAGGCCAGCGCGTGCAGGCCCCACAGCTTTGCTTTGCCCCACACCAGGCACAGCAGCGACATTTCCCGGTTCCCCTGTGTCTTCGCCGTTCGCAGGTCGAGGTACTGCCGCAGCATGGGCAGGGTGAGTTCATCCCATGCCATCGCGCCGAATACCGGCTCCAGCCGACGCAGGTTCTGCGCGTAGCACCGCTGCGTGACCTTGCTGGCGTACTTGGGCAGCTCGCGCTTCTGCCAGCGGTTGAATGCCTCCTGCAGCGTCCCGGCGATGCGCGGGGCTTTGTTATGGATGCGATCCCACTCCCGCACCGCTGCGTCGAAGTCACTGCCCAGCCGAACGTCAGGCTTGCCGGTGCCGCGCATGTCGTACACGTAGTAGACGTAGCATCTGCCGGACTTGCCCTTGTACGTCTTGGCGCGCAGGCGGGGGTGTTTCGTGACCTTGGGCATATTCAGGCGACAGCGGTCCAGTTCGGGCCGTTGGAGGATACGACAGCACGCCCCTCGACCCATGAGCGAGCGTGAACGCGGCAGATGATGATGCGCCTGCCGTCGCGGCGGTGAGGTATGCCGCGATTCGTCAGCCAATCGTCCTGCTCGGCGGCGCGCGAGAACCCGGTCAGCTCCCGCACTTCCGCCGAGTCGAGGAATTCGCTCTGCTTCATTTCTCCTCCTGTGCTCGCAACGGGCAATCAGCGTCGAAACCGCCGCAGTCGGGGCAAAGTGGGCGGACCCCCTTGTGCGCTATCAAGCGGAGCGCAGCCTGCGGGGTCATTGCCGCAATAAATCTACGCGCTTTCCGCGATGATGAGATGGGCGCGTCCGATTCGATCAACGTGGCGTGGAACCAATCTGACTCCACGTCGCACTCCTGCGCCGCTTGTTCAGCTAAAAGTTGCAGCTGTTGAAGATCAGCCATGCCCGTTCTCCTGTGCTGTTCCTTGCGCCCCTGCTTCCTCGGCGGGCGTCAAGCCACAGGAACACGCTTTTCCGCGTAGCACCATCGCACAAAACGGGTCGTGTTCGGCGTCGATGGCATCGACTGCGGTAGCAAGTTGATTCAAGATGCCGGCCGGTGCTGCTTCCTCGGCGCAGTCCTCACACTGAGCGCCAGGGGGAGCGGGGAAAATGGACCACAGCGGCGCTTGACCGGAAGGGACCATGCTCAGCGCGTGGGAGTGGCACAAGTTGCGCCGCCCAGCTGGCTGCAGTTCGATCGTATAGACGGCTTCAGTCATGGGGTGATTCCTTCGGGCCGACTCGGAGGCGTCCTTACACTGCTTGCAGATCACGATGGCCGGTAGTTGCATGTGCTTCACTGCAATGGGTCGCGTGATCGGATGTGTCTGACGCCCGCAGCACAGGCAAGACGGCGCAGCCAGCGTACCGAGCGCATAGCGGCTGTGGAACTGTTGCAGTATCGGGTAATCATGGCGCATACGCTCGTCGGCGTCGCCGGGTGGGGAGAGGCGAACGATGGAGGCTTTTTCGGATTTCATTTCTTCGCTCCATCAGGTAAGTCCGTGCCAAAGGCGGAAAGCACGGCGCGGGCGAAGTCGCACAGTTGCGGCTTCAGGTCGCCATCATGCAGCTCTGTTCGGTTCAGCCAGAGACTGAAAATCTCATCGTTGGTTGGCCCTTCAGACCGTGCCACGCGGACGTGCTCTGCGCTCTTGCCCAACTCGCCGCACGGCTCCCAGCATTGCAGGCGGTTCGTGCACCACGGCTCGGGGCGTTGCTCGCCGCGTGGGCAGGGCTCGGGCTTCGGGGCAGCGGCGGCGAGAGTAGAGTTGGAGTAAAGAGGCTGCACTTCGAGGAGGTCCGCCAGCGGCCGTGGCTGCTCAGGGTCATAGTCGGTCACCCTCCACGGGGCATCAGGCCCAAGGTGCCTCCAGCGCCAGCGCCATGCGATCGCATCCCCCCTCGTTCCTGCTGTACCCACAGACTCTTCCAAAGAAGCGCGAAGAATCGCGTTCTCCGCCTCCAGACGGCGAACCTCCTCCGCTGCTGTACCCACAGAAGCGGCGACCAACTCCAGCGGTTCGCCGTCCCCGTCCATCGTTTCCGGGTAGCCGCCGAGGGCGTCGTGCATCGCCTGCTCGGCGCTATCCTTGCCGCAGTTGCAGCGGTCGCCAGGGTCGCCCTCGTAGTGCGCTGACACGAAGCAGTTGTCACCATGAGGGGCGCTGCCGATCCAGTCGGCAGCGTGACGCAAGGCATAGATCGCGTCCACTTCGCGCTGTGTCAGACCGCTCGCCCCTCCTACTGTGCTCGTAGAAGCGGTGCGAGCGTGAAGGCACACCCCCAGCGGGCAGTTGCAGTCGGGCGACGTGCAGAGGCCCTTGGAGACAACCGTTGCATCTCCTACTGCGCTCGTAGGGGGAGCGTCTTCGGCAGACTCGCCGCAGCGGTCGCACAGTTCACCCATCGGCACCAGCAGGTTGCAACCAGCGCCTTTGCAAGCGTGCAACCAACCAATGCCCATCGGGCCGTTTGCGCATGTCATTTCGCCTCCCCCTTGTGCTCTATGGATGCGGGGGGAGGGGATGGGTACATCGCGGCTACGGTGTCGCTCACCAGAGCGTTGAACTTCGCCTGCGTCTCGTCGGCCTTCCGGTGCTGGCTGGTGTACTCGCTGTCCGCCTGTTGCCAGTAGGTCTGCCCGAGGTTGAATGCGCGGCGCAAAGCGTGCCGCAGTTGATCGTCAGTCAGCATTGCTTTCTCCTGTGTCTTTGGTGGCGTGGGGTGTCATGCGGCCTCCTCCAGCACCACCTGCTCGGCATAGTTGGCCGCGACCAGCGCGCGCGCCATCGGCGGGCAGACGGAGTTTCCGCACAGCCGCACCTGGGCCTTCTTCGTCAGCGGTCGGCCGTCTGCGCCGCGGTCGATGATGTACGTCGACGGGAAGCCCTGCGCCGTGAACAGCTCGCGCGGCGAGAGCATGCGCAGGCCGATGTCGACGATGGCGTAGGGCTCGCCGTGGAACTCCGGGCGCAGGTTGACGTCGGTGCAGCGGCCAGTGGTGAAGGTCTGGGACAGGTCGAGGCGCATGTGTGGATCTCCGGGTGTGGTTTGTTGGGTCAGCTCAGTTCTTCGGCGCGTGCGTCGGCCAGTTCGATCAGGCGCAGCCGCTGCGCCTCGTCCTGCACCGCGGCGATCTGCTCACGCGCCATGTCGAGAACGTCGACGTTGATGGCGCTGCGAATGTTCTGCTCCACCTGGTCGGCGGTCATGACGATCTCGTGGGCGTCGTCATCAGGTATCACTGGCGCCCGCGGGG
>JBKJTD010000166.1:0-11392 GCA_046590915.1 Vicinamibacterales bacterium | reverse complement strand
ACCACCACGTCAATGCGATCGGCCGGCACGTCGAACAACCATCGGGCTTCGATGACCTCAAGTCCCTTGTTCATGAGTGTGGCGGAGTCAACCGTGATCTTGCGGCCCATCTGCCAGGTCGGGTGCCGCAGGGCGTCTGCGGGAGTCACCGTCGCAAGGGCCCCGATCTCCCACTGGCGAAACGGACCACCCGAGGCGGTCAACACCAGGCGTCGCACTTCCGACGCCTTCCGACCGTGCAGGCACTGGTGAATCGCGTTGTGTTCCGAGTCCACCGGCAACAACGCGACGCCGTGACGCTTGGCGGCTTCCACCATCAGCGCGCCGGCCATGACCAACACTTCCTTGTTGGCGAGCGCGACGACTTTTTTGTGGTCAATCGCCGCAAGTGCCGCCTCCAGGCCTGCGGCGCCCGACGAAGCGCACAGGACGAGGTCAACGTCCGGATGTGTGGCCGCGGCAATGAGGCTTTCCGCGCCGCAGAGCATGTCGCGTGGGTGATCGCCCGGGGGCAGGCGATGTTTCAAGGCGGCGAGCCCCTCCGCGCTGGCGACGCTGACCAGCGACGGCCGATACCGCGCCACCTGCTCGGCGAGACGCTCGACATTGTTGCCTGCGGCCAGGGCCACGACCTGCACACGATCGCTATGGGTGTCGACGACTGACAGCGCGCTTTGACCGATAGATCCGGTGGATCCGAGAATGGCGATCCGCAGCGCCATCAGGCCACGTACCTGAGGAACAGCACATACACGGGCGCGGCGAACAGGTGCGCGTCAATCCGATCGAGCACGCCGCCGTGACCTGGGATGAGCGACGAGCTGTCTTTCACGCCGGCGCTGCGCTTGAGCAACGACTCGAACAGGTCTCCGGCGATGCCGGCCGCGCAGATCAACAGGCCGAGCATCAGGCCCTCCGCCCACGTCATCCCAATCACCCACATCGGCGCCAGCAGTGCACCGGCGATTGCGGCCGCGACGACCCCGCCCATCGCCCCTTCGATGGTTTTTCCCGGGCTGATCGTCGGCGCCAATTTCCGTCGTCCGAACGCGCGTCCCGAGAAATATTGCGTTGAATCGCTGATGGCGACAACCGCCAGCAGCAGCACCATCGGGAACGGGCCGTACCCGATGTGCACCCACGCCAATGCGCCCAGTGGGACACCGACGTAGACCGGTGCCATGACGAGCATCGCGGCTCTGGTGATCACGGCCGGGCCGGGGGCGCCTGCCGACAGCGTCACCACGCCGGCGCCCACCACGAGTGCGAGCAACACGGGCACGAGGGGGCCACCTGAGACCAAATCGCCGGTCATGGCCGTGGCCACGCACAGGACGGCTGCGGCCGTCATCAGCACCGGCCGTGACACGGGCGCGCCGATGGCTGCCGAAAATCCAGCGAGTTCAGAGGCACCGATGGCCGCAATCAGCGCGGTCACAATGACGGTGGCCCACCATGGCGCGAAAAACACCACGACGCCAACGAAGGCGACGAGCACAAGTGAACTGATGATGCGGGTCACGGCGTCTATTTTACGGCTCCGACAGGATCAGAAGACACGGCGCCGTACCGCCGATCCCGCTTCTGATATTCGGTAATCGCCTCAAGCAGATGTTGCGCGCGGAAGTCGGGCCACAGCGTGTCGGTCACCCAGATTTCCGCGTAGGCAATCTGCCAGAGCAAAAAGTTGCTGACACGCATCTCTCCACTCGTGCGAATCAGGAGATCGGGATCGGGCTGACCCGCGGTGTACAACAACGACCCGAACATGTCTTCATCAAGAACGTCCGGCGCGATGCCTCGTCGAAGTGCCTCGCGAGTGGCGTCCACAATTTCCGCGCGGCCGCCGTACGACAGCGCGATGTTGAACAACATCCCGGTGTTGGACGCCGTGCGTGCCGCAGCCGCCTCCAGCTCTTGCCGCACCTCGGAACTGAGCCGGTCGAGCTGGCCGATCACGCCAAACCTGATGTTGTTGCGCAGCAGCGAGTTCAGCTCGGCGCGCAGATAGTGCCGCAGCAGACCCATCAGCGCGGTGACTTCCGGCACGGGCCGCTTCCAGTTTTCGACTGAGAACGCATACAGCGTCAGGACCGAGAGGCCGAGGCGCGCCGACGTTTCGACGGTGTCGCGCACCGCATCGATGCCCGCCCGATGGCCTTCCACTCGCGGCAGATGTCGGGAGGCCGCCCAGCGGCCGTTGCCGTCCATGATGATGGCGACGTGCCGCGGGAGGCGCTCGAAATCAATTTTCCTGGCCAGCGTTTCGTCGGTCGAGCCCGGCGGCACCGCGGCCAGCACCTCAGCGAGTGCCATCCCGAGAGTTTACCCCGGGCCGATAGTCCACCGACACCAGTGTCAGACCCGACGCCGGCGCCGTCTCACCGGCCTGTTCCCGTGCCCGGGACTGCAGGAGGGCCGGCATCGAGTCGGGAGCACGCCGACCGGCGCCGACATCCACCAGGGTACCCACGATCGCGCGCACCATGTGCCTCAGGAAACCGTCTCCATGCACCTCCACGCTCAATCCGTCGCCGGTGGGATGAATGTCGATGCGTGTGATGGTGCGCACGGTATCAGTGACTGACGAATGTGCGGACTGGAACGCGGCAAAGTCGTGGCGGCCGCACAGGTGCTCCGCCGCAGCCCGAATGACATCGAGATTCAAGCAAGTCGGCAGATGCCAGACAAACCACCGGTTGAATGGCCAAACGACCTCGCTGGTGACGATCCGATACCGGTAGGTCTTGCCCACCGCCGCAAAACGCGCGTGAAAGTCCGGGGCGGTGTCTTCGACTGTCAGGATCCGGATGTCGGTCGCCAGCCGCACATTAAGGGCCCGCCGGAGCGCATCCACGTTCAGATCGCTGGTGATGCGAACAGACGCCACCTGGCCCAGCGCGTGCACGCCGGTATCAGTCCGGCCGGCGCCAGTCACCGTCGGAGCCTCGCCCAGGAGCGGGACGAACGCGTCTTCGATGGCCGCCTGAATCGTGGGGCCATTCGACTGACGTTGCCAGCCGCAATACGCGGTGCCGTCGTAGGCGATGACGAGCTTCAGCGTGCGCAACCGTCTCGCCGAAGCTGAAGCTTCGGCCTCCATCGTCATCGTTACTTCCGCGAGCCGGGCTTGGTGACCGGCTGCCCCACCTTGCACATCGGGCAGGCGTCTGGCTCGTAGGTCGGCAACGCGAGCTGCACTAATGCGCGGAACGGCACATCGAGCAAAGTCGCGCCGCCACTGCGATCGATGATCGACCCGGCGCCCACAACGGTCGCGCCTGCCGCGCGCGCCACCACCATGGTCTCGCGCGTCGATCCGCCGGTGGTCACCACGTCTTCGATGATCACCACGCGGTCCTCTGATGACAACGTGAAACCGCGGCGGATCGTCAGAACGTTGTCCTGGCGTTCGGCGAAGATCGCGCGCAACCCGAGGGCGCGTCCGACCTCGTGGCCGATGATCAGGCCACCCAGCGCTGGCGACAATACCACCGTCGGATTGAGATCCCGGAGCGCGTCCCCCAGCGCACGACCGAGTGCCTCGGCATGCCCGGGATGCTGCAGCACCAACGCGCATTGCAGGTACCCCGAACTGTGCAGGCCCGACGACAGCCGGAAGTGCCCTTCATGGAGCGCACCGGACTCACGGAACAGATTCAGCACGTGTGCACCGGCCGCCATCAGCGCACTCCCCGCAACGCTTCTTCAAACAACTGGAGAATGCGTTTGTACTCATCCGCCCAACTGGTCTCTTCAGTGAACGCGTGATTTTCGACCGGATAACCCACCAGCTCCCAGTTCTCCTTGCGGAGTTCAATCAGGCGCTGCGCCAGACGCACCGAGTCCTGGTAAAACACGTTGGTGTCCACCATGCCGTGCAACATGACGAGCCGCCCCTTGAGCCCTTCCGCAAAATAGATCGGCGAGCTTTTGCGATACGCCTCCGGATCATTCACCGGCGTGTTGAGAATGTTCGACGTGTACCCGTGGTTGTAGTGCGCCCAGTCGGTGACGGGCCTCAACGCCGCACCGGCGGCAAATACATCAGGCGTCGTGAACATCGCCATCAACGTGATGAAACCGCCGTAGCTGCCCCCATAGACGCCGATGCGCTTCGGATCGACCTTCTCGGTTCCGACAAGGAACTGTGCGCCATCGACGACGTCTTCAAGGTCCTTGCCCCCCATGTGGCGGTAGATCCCCGTGCGCCAGTCGCGGCCGTAGCCGGAACTCGCGCGAAAGTCGGGGTCAAGAACGACATATCCCTTCGACGCGAGGATGTTGTGGAACATCATCTCGCGGTAATAAGTGGACCAGTATTTGTGTGCGTTCTGCAGATAGCCGGCGCCGTGCACAAACACCACAGCGGGTTTCCGGGGGTCACGCTTGGCCCCCATCATCTCGGGCGTGTACAGTCGCGCGTGGACGTCCTTGCCGTCACGCGCCTTGTAGGTGATTACCTTCGGGTCGATCCACTTATAGGCGCGCCATTCCTCACTCGGGGTGGTGGTCACCTGCATCGCAGGCGCACCAACGGTCATCGGCATTACATGCAGCTCCGGCGGTTTGGTGCTGTACGAATGCACCAGCGCCATGTGCTGCTCATCAGGTGACATCGTCACCGCGTTGTCGCCGGTCAGTGTCGTGACCTTCGTGCGGGCACCGCCGTCGACCGACATCGTGTAAAAGTGGCGCTCACCGGGATGCACTTCGTTGGTCGTGAGAAAGACCTTCGTGCGATCGTGTGAGAGCTGCACGCCAGTGACTTCCCAGTTGCCTGACGTCAACGCCATGGGCTGCGGCTGCGGTGCGCCCAGGTCGAGTGAGTACAAATGCATGTACCCGGTCTTCTCGGAGAGAAAGAGGAAGCGTTTGTTGTCGGGCAGCCACGAGATGCCCCCTCCGCCGAAACTGCCGCCGATCCCCATCTGCCGAATCCATGCTTCGTCGCGCAGAGTCTCAATCGGAGTGGCCGCACCGGTGGCGGGATCGACAGTGACAAACCATCGGTTCTTGTTGTCTTCCGCGGTAACGGATATCACCGTATGGGCGCCGTCTTCGGACAGGTCAGGCGAGCCCCAGTTGACCGTGCGCGGTGAGGGCTTGGCGTCGGCAAGCGCCGTGTAGTTGATGCCGGCGAAGGTGGCCGCGTCTGCCCAGACATGTTTGTTCTCTCGCAAATCGAGCACGGCGAGTTTACGCACGGAGAGGTTGTCGCCGACGTTCGAACGGCCCGGAATCATCTCGGGGTACGACGAGGTCGTGACGTAGTTGGGAGTGTCCTGGCCACGGGCCGCAATCGCCGGCTGCTCATTCACTCCGATGTAGACGTAGCGTTCGTCGCCAGACAACTGGAGATCGAGAACCGACTGACGGGCGGCCAGCTGGAAACGCGCAATCGGTGCGGGAGTCGCAGGTTCGTTGCCACCGCGACCACCCCGTCCCTGACGGCCCTTGATGAATTCCAGGAGTTTTGATTCTTCCTCTCGCAACAGACGCTGTGCTTCGGTTTCTGATCCGCGCCCTGCACCGGCACCGCGTGCACCGGCCGCACCCGCGTCGGCCGCCACAATATCGGTCAACTGCACCAGACTCGGACCGGCCGTCGCGTCGAGCGAGATCAGGTGCAAGTTGCCGTCCCGCTGAAACGTGATCGCGGTGTCGTTGCGTACCCAGCGCGCATTGGTCTCGGCGGCCGACGTGCGCGTGATCTGGCGACGTGTGCCGGTCGCGGTTTCAACGATCACAATGTCACCGGCTTCGGTCGTGAGGAGGCGGCGACGGGCGCGATCGGGTCGCCCGGTCGGTGGCGTATCAAGCTTGGCCGCTTCCGCCGTGGTCAGTTCCTTGAGTCCGGTGCCGTCACGATTGACGACGAAGGTCGCGGCGCTTTCGGCCCCGGCCTTCTGCCAGGAGAAGAATATTTTCGATGAGTCCCTCGACCAGCGGACGTTGGTGGGCGAGGACCCGACCAGTGCGGGGCCCCGCATGATCGAATCGATCGTCATGGCCATCACGGCCGGTTTGGTGGCAGGCGCGGCCGCGCGCTGGTCGGCAATGACGACCGAGGCGCAGGTGATGAGACCCAGGACAAGAAAGGCGGGAAGTCGGCGCATGGTTTGCATTCTCTTCAGGAAACGTTGGAAATCCTGTGAATTTGGTTCGGGATCTCCACGAACCGGGACGAAGCCGTCCCGGAAGCGGGAACCTCGCCTGTCGACGCGTAGTATAGAACGTTTGCCGATACGACTTTGGAGATGATGATGACTCGCAGCCTGCACCTCTCGCCCCGCCGGTTCTTTGTGGCCCTGGCCGTACTCGCACACCTGGGCTTGGGCGCGCCACCGACGCTGGCTCAGCAGCCCACGCCGACGACGACCGCCCCAACCGGACCCGTGCTGCCGCTCACGATGGCGCAGGCGGAGGAAATGGGACTGGAGTTCAATCTTCAACTGAGGGCGGATCGCATGGGCCCGGCAGTCGCGGCTGAGAACCTCGCGGCAGCGCTGGCGGCCTACAAGCCCAACATCAACGCATCATTCAATCGAAACTCATCACAGACCTCCGCGGGCTCGGCCATTGAAGGTGGCTCGACCATTACCGCCAGCAGCCTCTCTGGTGGCGCAACTGTAAGCCAGCTGGTCCCCTGGTATGGCGGGCAGGTGTCGGCCAATTGGAGTGCGGGTCGGAGCGAGACCACCCGCGCCTTTCCGTTTCAGAATCCCAATCTGTCAGCGTCGATGACGCTTCAGTACGTGCAGCCCCTGTGGCAGGGCCTGCGCATCGACGGCGCCCGCGCGGCGGTGGAAAACCAGCGGCGCTCACGCACCATTGCCGATCGGCAGCTGGATGAGCGCGTCGCTCTGACGCGGTACCGCGTGCAGAATGCCTATCTGTCGCTCGTGGCGGCCATCGCGCAGCGTGATGTCGCGCAGCAGAACCTGGATCTCACCAACCGCCAGTTGCGCGACAACAAGTCGCGGGTGGAAGTCGGCACGATGGCCCCCATCAGTATCATTGAGGCGGAAGCCGAAGTGGCCCGGAGCGAAGAATCGGTGATTCTCGCCGAGGCCAGCATCGCGTCTGGCGAGGATGCACTCCGCGCGCTCATCATGGACCCGGCGCGACCCGACTATTGGACCGTGCGTCTTCAGCCCGTCGACACGCCCACCCTCCAGGAGCGCGCGGTCGATGTGGACGGCGCCATACGCGAGGCGCTGGCCAACCGCACGGACCTGTCGGTGCAGCGCCAGCAGATGGAGATCAGCGACTTGAACATCCGCGTGACTCAGGACGACACCAGACCCGGGGTCGATCTGACGGCGCGCTACAGCGCCTCCGGCGCCGGCGGCACCCTTTTTCAGTACGACCAGACGCCGGCGCGCAATGTCATCGGCGAAACCTCCCGCGGTTTTGCCCCGGTGTTTGGCGACGTGTTCAGAAACAACCTGCCCACGTGGTCGCTGGGCCTCAGCGTGCAGTATCCGCTCGGTAAAAGCGCAACCGAGGCATCGCTGGTGCGCCAGCGCCTCCAGCGGCAGCAGCAGGAAATCGGTCTGAAGGACCGCGAGCTGCAGGTCGCCACGGCCGTCCGCGCATCGGCGCGTGATCTTCAGACCAACTTCAAGCGTGTGCAGGTCACCCAGGTGGCGCGGCAGCGCGCGCAGCTCCAGCTGGAAGCTGAGGAGAAGCGCTTCCAGGTTGGCTTGTCCGACACGTTCCAGCTGCAGCAGCGCCAGCGCGACCTCGCTGCCGCGCGCAACAGCGAACTGAGCGCCACGATTGCCTACAATCGCTCGCTTCTCGAGTTCGAAGCCATCCAGAAGGCACCGGTACGATAGCGCTCTCGCGAATCACCGGGGATCGGTTCCAGATTGCCGCTAAAATGCCCCCGTGCCCGTCACGGCGACCGTCATCACCCTGAACGAAGCCGCCCATATTCAGGCCTGCCTGGCGACCCTCGCATGGGCCGACGAAGTCATCATCGTCGACAGCGGCAGCACTGACGGGACGCCTGATCTGGCGCGCGCCGCCGGAGCGAAAGTCATTGCCAGGGACTGGCCAGGATACGCCGCACAAAAAGATTTCGCCGCCTCCCAGGCAGCCCACGACTGGATCCTGTCGGTTGACGCCGACGAACGCGTCACCCCTGAACTAGCCGCAGAAATCCGCGGCGTCTTGTCCCAGCCTGGCGACAAGGTGGGCTTCCGCGTCCCCCGCATCACGTTTCATTTGGGACGATGGATCAGGACGACCGACTGGTATCCCGACTACCAGCTGCGGGTGTACGACCGGCGCCAAGCCGGTTGGGCGACCAGACGCGTGCACGAGTCGGTGACCCCTCGCGGGCCCATCGGGCAGCTGACGTGCAATCTTCAACATTACGCTTACCGTGACCTCGCGCATCATCACGACACGATGCAGCGATACACGACGCTGGCGGCGCAGCAGATGTTTGAGGAGGGACGGCGCGGGTCCGTATTCGCGTTGTTGTTTCACCCCCCGGCCGCGTTTCTGCGCAACTACGTCCTCAAGCGAGGCTTCCTGGACGGTGCGCCAGGGCTGATCATCTCGGCCATGAACGCGCATTACGTGTTTCTCAAGTTCGCGAAGTTGTGGGCGATGCGATGACGTCGGTCCACCTCGACACGGCGCGGACGTGGCGGGGCGGCCAGCATCAGGTCCTGCTCACGGTGACCGGCCTGGCGGAACTGGGTCACCCGGCCGTACTCGTGGCGCAGACCAGCGGCGAACTGAGTCGGCGAGCCCAGGAAGGCTTGCGCACCGTCGCCCTCAACCCGAGCGGCGAGTTTGACCTGCACGCGGGATGGCAACTGCATCGCGTCCTCCGGACGCTGGCACCCGAAGTGGTTCACGTTCACGATCCGATGGGCGTGGCGCTGATGGCCATGGCGCTGAAGTTCCAGCCTCGCCTGCAACCCCGTCCACTCGTCGTCGCTTCCAGACGCGTCGATTTTCGACTCAAGAAGAACGCATTCTCACGGTGGAAGTACCGGCACATCGATGTCTTCATCGCCGTGTCGAACGTCATCGCCCGCATGCTGGTCGAAGACGGCATCCCCGCGGATCGCATTGAGGTGGTACATGACGGTGTACCCATCGGCACGATCGACAAGACCCCGATGGCGGATGTGCACAAGGAGCTCTGGCTGCCGCACGGATCGCCGGTGATTGGCAACGTGGCAGCCTTGGTGCCGCACAAGGGCCAGAAAGATTTGATCGCCGCCGCGGCCAAGGTCGTGCGCGAGGTGCCGGACGCGCGGTTTGTGATCCTGGGTGAAGGGGAACTCCGACCGGTGCTGGAGCAGCAGGTCAAATCACTCGGCCTTGATCGTCATGTGTTCCTGCCTGGCTTCCGCCCCGACGCGCTCTCGCTGCAGAAGTCCTTCGACATCTTCGTGATGAGTTCGATCACCGAAGGACTCGGGTCTGCGATGCTCGATGCGCTCGCGTGCGGCACACCAGTGGTGGGCACACGCGCCGGCGGCATTCCCGAGGCGATTGAGCACGAGCGCACCGGCCTGCTCGTGAAACCACATCATCCGGATGAGCTGGCTGCCGGGATCGTGCGCCTATTGCAGGACCCCGACCTCCGCGCGCGCCTTGGCGCCGCTGGACGCGCGCATGTGGAGACCGCGTTCAGTGTCGAGCGGATGGTCGAAGGCACGCTCGGCGTGTATGAGAGCCGGCTGGCGGCACGGCCCCCTGGGACGACATAAAGGCGTCAGGCGATCGCCTTCAGGTCGAACTCTGCGTGAACCACGTCATATGGCACGTGATATTTCCCGTCGGGCACGCGAGCAATCAATCCATATTCAATCAATACAGCGACGTCTTCATGCACACGTTTCACATCGCGCTCCAGTGCGCGCGCCAATCCTCGAATACTGATGGGCCCCTCCGCTTGCAGACGCTCGACCATTTCCCACCGCCGGGGCGTCAACACTCGAAACAATGCAGCCGGCGTTTCGAACTCCAGCGTCGCTCCCATCGATCGGCCGGTCTTCCACACTTTGGAGAAACGCTCACCCATTTCCCTGAGCGCCGATTCCGGTCGCCGTTGAATGCGAATCGTCCCCTTCTTCATGCTGACCTCCATTGCTCAACATCTGCCAGGACGTCCCGTACGGGGGACTCGACCTCGCGGAACACGTACGGCTCCTCACGCCCGCCCACGTGCCGATGGTCACCCTTGCCGCGTTCGTTGTCGTAGCCAACGATGCGTTCACCAGGACGTCCGTAATACAGACGATACTTGTACGCATGAGAGCAGCCATCGATTGGCGTTGGCACGCTCCAGATCACCGTCTCCACGGTGGTGCCATCATCGAAGTTGAACCGGTCCCGATGGAGCAGCCGCGCCTTCATGTTGGCAAACGGGTCGGACGGTGGCAGCGGTACAAACCGACGCCGACTGCCGCCACCGGGGTGAGCGCCGGACCCTGGACGTTCGGACGACCGGCGGGCAGCAGTGACGAAATGAGCTCGGAGGCGATTTCCTGCGAAATCGCCTCCGAGCTCATTTCGTCCCAGACGGCTTGCAGACACCCTTGAGCGGGCACTGCGAGTCGCGCTGCTTCGTCTTGTACCCGCACGCGCCCATCATCGACAGGTGGCACAGGGAAAAATCGTAGCGGACGGGGTCGGCGGGATCAATCGCTCGCAACGACGCGGTGATGTCGGACGCCATCTTCCAGCCAGGTGATGCACGTTTGGTCAGGCGAAGGCACTTCCCTGCACGAATCGTGTGCGTGTCGAGCGGGATGACAAGCTGGCCGGGCAGCGGTGTTTTCCACCCGCCCGGATCCACGCCATCCTGGCGCACCATCCAACGCAGAAACAAGTTCAGCCGCTTGCAGGCACCACCACTTGATGGGCGGCTGAAGAAAAAATATACCCCTGGCAGTTTCGGTACTGTGCCGTAGGCGGGCCTCAGATCAATCGCCCGCGCACGTTCCGAAAAAGACTCGAGCGACTCGGACACATCCGCGGCGTCAGCGCTCCACCCCTTGGCGAAATACGCCTCCAGCGACCCGGCCTCGTCCAGCATCGTTTTCAATATCCACAGAAGGGCGACGATGTCGCGGCCGCGAATCCAGCGATGGACCAGCGGGAGGAGCGGCGTGGCATCGGTGGCGGGATCAAACTTTCGGATGAACTCGTCGGGATGAGGGCCGAGCACTGCGCAGACCGTCTCGATCGAATTGACCACCGACGCGACGCGACCAAACGCGAGTCCAGCGGCGATGAAGGCGATGAGTTCGCGGTCTTCGAGACGCTCGTAGCGGCGCACCACCTGAATGGGATCGAACGCCGATTCCGGAAAGTTGAACGCCGCGTACAGATCGTCCAGCCGAAGCTGAAGCGA
>JBKJTD010000138.1:0-3410 GCA_046590915.1 Vicinamibacterales bacterium | reverse complement strand
CGCCAATCTCGGCTGCCGCGCTGCTGACGGTGCCGCTCGGCGGGTGGCTCCTGGCGCAAGCCGATCCAAAGATCCTGCGGTATATCATCGCGGCCACCGTCATCGTGTTCTCGGTGGCGCTGCTCTCGGGCCGGCGCTACCACGGCCCGCAGCGCACCGGCACATCGGTCGGGCTCGGGGCGCTGAGCGGCGCCATGCTCGGCGCGACGGGCATCGGTGCCCCGCCGGTCATCCTCTACCTGCTCTCGGGGCCCGATCCGGCGGCGGTGACCCGCGCCAACCTGACCCTCTATGTCGTCGTGATCTCCGCCGCCGGCCTCGTGATGCTCGCGGCGAGTGGGTTGATGGGCAGCGGGACGCTGCGCTTCGCGGGATGGCTCGCCATTCCATTTGCCGGCGGCGTCATCGCGGGATCGACGCTCTTTTCGCGTTTCTCCGACCTTCGCTTCAGGCAGTTTACAATGGCCCTCATGCTGCTCGTCGCCATCGGCGTGCTGCTTGCCTGAGACTTCCGCCACCGCCATGCCTGGGTACACCGAGATTTCCGCTGCCACCGAATCGATCGCGCTACGCGCCTTTTCCGCGCTCGAATGCGTCGTCGGGTCGTCATTGCCGCTCTCGCTCGACGAGATCACTTCACGTCTCGGCCTGCCGAAGCCGACGGTGTTTCGCATCCTCAACCTTCTGAATGAGGCAGGCCTGTTGCATCGTGACGCCGCTTCCAAGAGATTCACCGCCGGACCGCGCCTAACAGCGTTCGCCGTCGACCTGTGGCGCAATGCGTCGCTGCGGGTGCAGTGGCATCGCGCGCTCGAAATCGCCGTCGCCGAAATCGGTGAGAGCTGCAACCTCACGCTGCTCGAGAATGACCGTGTGCTCTACATTGATCGCGTCGAGACCAGCCATCCGCTGCGGCTGCACCTGGAGAACGGCACCCGCGTGCCCTTGCACTGCACGGCCAGTGGCAAACTTTTCCTCAGTCAAATGTCTCCCGAAGAGGTTCGGACGATTTTGGGTGAGGAGCCGTACGAGCGGTTCACGGCGACGACGATCACGGGCTTCAAGGCCCTTGAGGTCGAACTCGAGAAGACGCGCCGTACCGGCGTCGGTGTTCACGACTCCGAACTGTTCGCCGATTCGGTCGCGATCGCGGTGCCCATCGCCGATCCGGCCGGGCGCTATTTCGCCGCCGTCGCCATGCATGCACCGGCCTCGCGCGCCAGCATTCGCAGCGCGATGAAGTCGCTGCCTGCGCTGCATCGCGCCGCCGAGACCATCGTCGCGACAATGGGGCCGAGCCCGCCCGTAGCGCTGCGCCCGTCAGCCAAGCCGAGAGCGAACGTTAAGGCCGTGCCCATCGGCACGCAGCGTCGCGCCGGACGGCCGACCTCGGGCAAGCCCCTGGGCGCGGCGTGAGTGCACAGCCGCCTCTCGCTGCGCAGCCGCTGCTGCTGCTGAGCCGAGTAGCGCTCGTCGCCGGATCGCCGATGGGCATCGACTCTCGTAGCGACGAGGTTGCCCTATTTTTCGCGAGATCACCGGACTGATCGCTGGCCACGGTGGCCGCTGAACGCGTCGCGCCCGGGTTTGTCCTAGTTGACGGGGCACTGACGCCCATCTATATTTGTTTCATATGCTTGAACATTGTTCTATTATTTAGAATATCATCAATTACGGAAACTCATGGACTCCACCCTTGCCAAGGGCCTCACCGCCCTCGAATGGATGACGCGCCAGCAGCGCGACTGCCGCGTGACCGACCTGGCCCAGGTCTTCGGCATGGCGCGCAGCAACGCGCACCGTACGCTCCAGACGCTGGTCGAGTGCGGCTGGGTGGTGCAGGACCCGGCCACCAGCGCCTACCGGACGAGCCTGCGTCTGTTCGAACTGGGCGCGCTGGTGGCCGAGGTCGCCGACACCGGCGCCCTGCTGCGGCCCCACCTCGCGGCATTGGCGCAGGCCACTGGCGAGACCATCCACCTCGCCACGCTCGATGGCGCCGAAATCGTCTACCTCGACAAATTCGACAGCCCGCTGCCGGTTGCCGCGTACTCGCGCGTGGGCGGTCGGGCAGCCGCGTACTGCGTGGCATCGGGCAAGGCCTTGCTGGCAGCGGCCCGGCTGGATGTGGCCGCCCTGCGCCAGCGCCTTGGCGCCTTGGTCGCCCACACGCCGAACAGCATCACCGATGTCGAGGCCCTGCAGGCCGAGCTGGAGCGCACCCGTACGCGCGGCTTCGCCGAAAACCGCGAGGAATGGCGCCTCGGCGTCTGCGGTCTCGGGGCACCGGTTTTCAACGCGCGGGGCGAGGCGGTCGCCGCACTGGGCATGAGCGTGCCCTCGATTCGCTTCGCGCGCACCCAGGCACGCGGTCTAGCCGAGCAGGTCATGGCCTGCGCGCGCGACGCCAGCGGCACCCTCGGCTACCGGGTCGGACCGGCGCCAGCGACGCGTCTACCGACGCCCACCACCAAAAGAAGGAGACTGGAATGAACCTATTCGCCCCCTGGCTGCGCGCCGGCCTGCTGGCCACCGCAGCACTCGCGACGCCCCTCGTCGCCACTCAGGCCCAAACCGCCGAGTACCCGAACAAACCGATCCGGCTCATCGTGCCCTATCCACCCGGCGGCGGCACCGACGTGATCGCGCGCATCGTGCAGGAGCGCTTTCAAGCACTGCTCGGGCAGCCCATCATCATAGAGAACCGCGGCGGCGCTGGCGGTTCGATCGGTACCGACGTAGTGGCCAAGTCGCCGCCAGATGGCTACACGGTGCTCTTCACGCTGTCATCGCACACCATCAACCCGTCCTTCTACCCGAAGCTGCCGTTCGACACCGTCAAGGACTTCGAGCCCGTCGGCATGGTCGCATCGCTGCCGCAGATCCTGGTCGCGAATCCGCAGTTTCCCGCCAACACAGTGGCCGAGCTGATCACGCTGGCCAAGGCCAAGCCAGGGACCCTGTCGTTCGCGTCGGTGGGTAACGGCTCGCCCGGCCACTTGGCCGGCGAACTGCTCAAGCTGCGCACTGGCACCGAGATGACGCACATTCCCTACCGAGGCGGCGGCCCTGCGGTCACCGACGTGATGGGCGGACAGGTACCGCTGTTGTGGGTGTCCATTCCCGCCGCCGCGCAGTTCGTGAAGGCTGGCAAACTCAAGGCGCTCGCGGTATCGACGAAAAAGCGCAGCGCCGCCTTTCCGGACGTGCCGACCATGCAGGAAGCCGGCGTGCCGGACTTCGAGGTCGATTCCTGGTACGCCGTGTTCGTACCGGCGAAGACCCCGCGCCCGGTCATCGATAAGCTCAACCGCGTGGTCAACACCGTGGTGCGCGTGCCGCCGACGCCTTCGCTGCCCTGGGCCAGCAGTTTGTCGCGGATGGCGGGCTCGCGCACCACGGTGTTGACC